>DAIDAO010000054.1 GCA_027310575.1 bacterium
GGGCATCGAGAAGGGGATGTCAGACCTCCAGAAGTCGGTGAGGGAGATGGGGAAGATGGGCAAAGAGGCCATCATAGCGGTGATAGAGCGGAGAGGGGAGGTCATCTACTACAAGGTCAGCAGGGCAAGGTTCTGACCGCGATTGAACGCTAGGGGATACCTGGACCTCATACGGCCCGTCAACTGCGTCATGATCGGCTTCGCAGTGATCGTGGGAGCTTTCGTTTCCAAGCCGCCTTCGGTCCAACCTGTCCAGCTCGCCCTCGGGTTCCTGACCGGCTTCTTCGTCTGCGCCTATTCCATGGCTGTGAACGACGCCTACGATCTGGACGTGGACAGGGTGAACAGGCCGGACAGGCCCATCCCGAGCGGGAGGGCGTCGGTCGGAGGCGCCTCGAGGCTGGCCTACCTCATGCTCGCGGCAGGGATGGCGTCCTCGGTCCTTTCGCTGAACCCCTTGGCGGTGGGCATCGCGGCCGCCTATACCTTCCTTTCGTGGCTCTACAACAGCAGGGCCAAGAGGACCGGTCTCGCCGGGAACCTCATCGTTGCGTCGTCCCTGGCGATACCGTTCATCTACGGAGGCGCGATCTCAGGCGGCTCCATCGGAGGCTCGCTCCTCCTGATGATGGCCCTCACCGCGTTCTTCTCCGGCGTCGGGAGGGAAGTGGTCAAGGCAATGGCGGACGTCGAAGGGGATGCGAAGAGGAACGTGAACTCCATTGCAAGGAGCAGGGGCCTGGCCTTCGCCTCTGCCGTGGGGGCCGCGTTCTTCCTTCTGGCCGTTGCGACGAGCTGGGTGCCGCTGGTCACAGGCCTCGCGAACCAGCTCTACACGTTCGGCGTGCTGATCCCTGACGCCATCTTCGTCTACCTTGCGGCCGCCATCGTCGCCAGGCACGGGCCGAGCAGCGCATACAGGGTCAAGCAGGTCGCCCTTGCGGGGATGACCGTGGGGCTCCTGGTGTTCATAGGGGGGGCTGTCTAGTTGTGGAGCGAGAAGTACAGGCCTGAGACCCTCGAAGACATGGTCGGGAACGAAGAGGGGAGGGCGAAGCTCCTCCTCTGGCTGAAGAAGTGGAAGCCAGGAGGGAAGGCGGCTCTCCTCCTGGGTCCCCCTGGCACGGGGAAGACCACGACGGTCCACCTCGTCGCCCGGGAGAAGGGACTCTCGCTCGTCGAGCTCAACGCGAGCGACTCTCGGACCAAGGAAAGGCTGTCGAGGAGGATAGGGGAGGCCATCGCCAGCACTAGCCTCTTCGGCGGGACAACCCTGGTCTTCCTTGACGAGGTTGACGGCCTCGCGGGCCGTGCGGACTACGGCGCCGTGGAGTTCATCAAAGACGCACTGAAGCGGAGCGAGAGCCCCGTCGTCATGGCTGCCAACGATCCTGACTCGGACGAGGTCAGGAAGCTCGGGAGCGCGGTCAGCAGGATCGAGTTCAGGAAGCCCGAGCTCGAGTCTGTGCAGCGGAGGCTGGAGAAGATCGCCCGTCTGGAGAAGACGGCGCTCGAGCCCGGCGAGATCGCCGCGATCGCGAAGGCGGCCAACGGCGACCTGAGGGCTGCGCTGAACTTCCTGCAGTCTGGGATACCGGCTCAGAAGGACGAGGAGTTGACAGCGGCCCAGTCTGTTGATGCGTTCTTCGACGCCATAGACGAGAGGTCGGCGCTCAGGGCCCTTAGGTCGTACCCAGGCCAGCCGCGGGAGAAGCTTCGGGACTTCTTCACGGCAGTATCAAGGTCGCGGGTGCATGAGGAGCGCAGGGCCGGGGCGCTGGACGTGCTCTCGAGAGCTGACGTGCTGATGGGGAGGATAATGCGGGGGAAGGACTGGAGGCTCCTCAGGTACCTTGACCCCATGCTCGCTTCCGACCTCTGGCGGGCGCTCGGGGACGGCGGGCTGAGGTACACCCTGGACGCGGTTCCGTGGCCTCTCCAGGTGAGAATATGGAACGACTCGAGGAAGCTGAAGGACATCGCCGCCCTGGCTGGGAGGAGGCTCGGGATAAGCCAGAAGGGGTTCCTGGTCGAAGACATGCCCTACGTCCTCCTGCTCAGCTCGAGGAAGGAGTTCAGGGACGAGCTCGTCCGAAGCCTGGACCTCGGGGAGAACTACGAGGCCTTTCTCGCGAAGGAAGGCGGCAGGGGCGGCCGCCGCTAGCTGTAGGCGGGCGGACAGACCGCCTGCTCGGTCTCCTTCCAGTCCGAATAGAATTTCGTGAGGACCTCGGCTAGGGGGTTGGACTGGTCGACGCGGAATATCCTTATCCTGTTGAACCGTTTCTCTGTGAGTATCCCCGATTTCGTCAGGAACTCCAGGTGGCGGGCCGCGGCGCTGTGGGAGAGCCTGGAGCGCCGCGTGACCTCCGATATGTTCAGCTCCCCTGTCTCGAGCATTATGGTCAGCACCTTGGTCCGCCCGTAGGACGACATCAGCCTTTCAAGCTCTAACGTCGGCCACCATTCCCTTCTCGAGCTCGCCCATCAGCTCCTTCGCCGAGACGAGGGACAGGCCGATCATGGTCGTCCTCCCCCTCACCCCTTTGCCGGAGAGCTGCGTCTCGATGATCCCCTTCCTGGAGAGCTCGTTGACGTCGCTCCACACCTGGGTGTGGTGGTAGGCGGTCACGTTCATGTTTTCGCACAGGGCCGTGTAGCTCTTCTCGACCTCGCCGATGGTCACCGAGGTCGAGTCCCCCTTCTTCAGGAGGGCCGAGATGGCCATGAGCAGCAGCTTCTGATGGGTAGTGAGATACGTCAGTTCCTCCTTCCTCAGCTGAGGCGGGAGGGAGGCCTTGGCTGACCTGATGTGTTCCGGAAGGACCCGCGGGGATTCGGAATCGTCCGCCAGCTTTCCAGCCCTCCAGACCAGGTCCAGGGCGTAGCGGGCGTCGCCGTAGACTGCTGCGATGTCGGCGACGAACTGTATGGCGTCGTCGTCCAAGGCGCCGTCGGTGAACGCTTCACTCCTGGAGTTGATTATGTCGAAGAGCTGCTCCGAGGGGTAGCCGTCGAGGGAGATTTCGTTCCACTGGAGAGAGCTGAGGGTGGACAGGTCGACCTTCTTCAGATAGTCGGTCGTCTTCGAGATCAGGATGGAGGAGAGGACCTGGTTACCGGGAGCCAGCTCTCTGAGCCGGGTTATCGTATAGAGCGACGTCGGGTCTGAGGTGACGAGGGAGTCGACTTCGTCGAAGGCGATCACGAGGTGCATCCTGTTGCTCCTGAGCTCCTCGACGAGGGCGGTAAGGAGCTCCTCGAAGCTGTATCCCCGCGTGGGGTAGCTCTGGCCGAGGCTCTTCAGCGCCTTCACCATTATCGCCTGCAGGGTCCTGTCTATCCTGCAGTTGACGTGCAACACCTTGACGAGGTTCCCGTAGAGCGCGGCCTTCCTCGGAAGCGACTCGAACAGGAGCTTCTTCGCGATCATGGTCTTGCCGGACCCCACAGGGCCGGTTATCATGACTGTCTGGCTCGCCTTCGAGGCGTTCTGCGCCACGCTCTGGAAGTAGAGCTCGAGCTTCTTCAGCTGGGCCTCGCGGTGAGGGATCTGGTGCGGCAGATACTCCTGCAGAAGTATGGTTTCGTCCCGGAAGACGGAGCGTGTCATGAGAGAGCTCGGCGATTCCGCCTGTTCATCTTATAACCTTGATTATGCATTCGATAGAACGACAGCTGGAGGGTTCCCCGAAAGTAATCCGACAAGGGGAAATAGAGGGCCGGGCGGCCGACCCGCAATGAAGGCAGTCAGGTTCCACAGACATGGCGGCCCCGAAGTGCTGCAGTACGAAGACGCGCCTGACCCTGTGCCGAACAGCGACGAAGCGCTGGTCAGAGTAAAGGCGTGCGCCCTGAACCATCTGGACGTCTGGGCGAGGAACGGCCTCCCCAACGTCGAGATACCCATGCCCCACATTTCGGGGAGCGACGTCGCAGGTGTGGTCGAGTGGGTCCCGGACGAGGAGCGGGAGTTCGCCAAAGGGGACGAGGTGATCGTCAACCCCGGGTTCGGGTGCGGGAGGTGCGACCGCTGCCTTCTGGGGAAGGACGACCAGTGCAGGAACTACACGATAATCGGGTACGGCGTGGACGGAGGGTACGCGGAGCTCGTAAAGGTCCGCAGGACCCACCTGATCAGGAAGCCCGAAGGGATGAGCTTCGAAGAGGCGGCGTCGTTCCCCCTCGTCTTCGAGACGGCCTACCACATGCTCGTGACGAAGGCCAAGGTCGGACCCCGGGACACGGTGCTGGTCATGGCGGCCAACTCAGGGGTGGGCTCGGCTGCAGTCCAGGTGGCGAAGCTGCTGGGCGCGAAGGTGATAGCGACAGCAGGGGATTCGGAGAAGATGGCGCGCGCGAAGGCCCTGGGGGCAGACTACACGGTCGACCACTACAAGCAGGAC
>DAIDAO010000059.1 GCA_027310575.1 bacterium
CCTCAGGTTGTCCGGGAGCATCACTGGTATCTCGTCGATGATGGGATAGTACCTCCCGCACTGTGAGCACGTCAGGACCCCGTCGACTATGAGCTCCCCCCTGACGTTGAACTCGAGGAGGCCCAGCGGGTAGTGCTTGTCAATCGGGCAGGCCAGTATGTCGAGCAGCTTCCTCTGCATCGCCTCGACCGTCTCATCTCCCGTAAAAAACGCTTGTCAGCCCCAGAAACGTTAATCTACCGCGGGTGGACCCCTTTTCCACAGCCGGCCATAGCGCGTGGGTCCGACCCAGACTCGCTCCGATCCTGGAAGTCAAACCGCGCGTCGCCCCGGTGCTACTGACTTCCGAGAGGAGTCGGGAAGCCGAGGTGCCGGCGCCTTTCTCATCAAATCAGAAAAAATGCATCATCAATGCAGAACATTTAAGTCCGAGGGCGCGCCGGCGAGTTTCGAAGTTTCATGTTTGTGCTAACGGGCATCGCGCTCCAGGCTCTGCCGGGTACCGACAGCGGCACTCTGCTGACGCTCTTCTGGATCGGCTTCATCCTGATCACCTTCTTCTACCAGACGAGGATCCAGTCCTATCTGGCCCTGAACGACATCAGCCGGGGGCTCAACAGGCTCAAGGTGATGAAGGACAAGGCGAGGAAGGAGGCCATCGACTACCTGGTGAACGTGGGGAAGGCGCCCGCAGACCCGGCGCAGCGGGTAGACCAGTTCCTCGACTACGTGACGATCATGCCAGTCGACATCGACCCGGCGGGGCTCGTCGGGAAGATCGACCACATAGTGACGACCAACAACGACAGGGTCAGGGCCGAGGTGGGCGCCCTCCTAGGGCAGAGCAGCCCGGTCACAGTCTCCATCTCGGAGAACCTTCTTGAAGTGGCGACTTCGCTGAACGCCATCCACAAGATAGTCAGGCACTTCTACCTCCTGGGGAAGAAGACCAACTCATACTTCACGCTCATCCAGCTCCAGATGCTCATGCCGATGATCATACAGGAGGCGGACGCCCTGCTCAACGCGGTCGACTCGTTCAAGGTGGGCCAGCCGGTCGGGGATGGCATCGGTCCCGTCGTGGTCTCGAAGTACATGCTCGGCAAGGAGAAGCGGGTGGTCGCCAAGGACACGGTCATGGCCATCACAGAGTACAAGGGCAGGAAGCTATACGTCCTGAAGGCCGATGGCCCGATGGCCTACGTCGGACAGCCAGGGGTGGCGATGAAGAAGATCATAGACGAGATGGGCATAAAGCCCAGCGCCATAGTGATGATTGATGCCGCCCTGAAGCTCGAGGGCGAGAAGACAGGCGAGATCGCCGAGGGCGTGGGCGCTGCGATAGGCGGAATCGGCGTCGAGAAGTTCCAGATCGAAGAGGTGGCCACGAAGGCGAAGGTCCCGCTGTATGCGATACTCGTCAAGCAGAGCATCTTGGAGGCGATCACTGTGATGAGGAAGGAAATCGCAGAGGCGGCCGACAAGGTCGTACAGGTGCTCAACAGGGTGATCGAGGAGAAGACGAAGGAAGGGGACGAGGTCGTGGTCGCTGGGATCGGGAACACGCTCGGTGTGGCACAATGATGAGCTCGGTTCCGGGCCCTGACAAGAAGACCAAGCTCCTGGTCTACACCATCGAGGAGTGTCCGGCCTGTGGTCAGAAGACCAAGCGTGCGTTCGCAGTAGGCGACTACGTGACCAAGGACGGGGCCCAGTGCACGAAGTGCTCCAGCCCGACGAAGGTCAGCCTGGTCTACGCGGAAAGCTCGAAGCCTTCAGGTCAGTAGGACGAGGCCGTCGTCGTCAAGCGCCATTGTGTGCTCGAACTGGGCCACCGGCTTTCCTGACGCCTCTACGAGGGTCGGGTACGCCCTCAGAACCTTCTTCGCGAGGAGCTTCGCCATCATGCCTTCCAGCTTCTGCCTGCCGTACTCTGCCGAATACCATCGGGGGGTGAAGGGCAGCGTCTTCCTCTCCTCCCAGACCTTCTCTGCGAAGGCGTCGAGCTCGGCCGTCCCCGTCCTCTTCCTCGCCACTATGGAGAATATCGTCCTGCTCGGGGCGTCGACGACGTAGCCCGCGGCGGTGCTGAGGGTGAGGAAGGGCTCGATGGCGAACACGTCCCCCTTCCTGAGGTCCTGCGTCCCTGATATGTACACGTTGGGGATGCTCTTCCCCGCATGTACGACGTACCTGTCCACCGTGTGGCCTGTGAGGTTCTCTATGGTCTTGAACCCGAACCGGGCCGCCTCGCGGTGGATGACCCTGCCTATCTCGCCCGTCCTTGTCTCCTTCCTGGCGGCGACTATGGCCGCCTCGAGAGCCCGCTGCGTCGCCTCGAGGAGGAGGTCGTACGCAGGGTTGAGGGTCACGCTGACTGAAGTGTCTGTCACATAGCCGTCGACGTGGACTCCGAAGTCGACCTTGACCAGGTCGTCCTCCCTGAAGACGGACGCGTCCCCGTCCTGGGGCGCGTAGTGGGCCGTCACCTGGTTCACGCCGATGCCGGTCGGAAATGCGAGGCGCCCCCCGCGCGACTCGACCTCGCGCCCCACGAAGTCGCACACCTCGAGGTAGGACGCGCCCGGCCTCACCTCGGCCGGGACGAGGGCCTTCACCTCGCCGGTTATCCTTCCCGACGTCTTGTACTGCTCAGGGACCGGTGTCATCTCACAAATCCTTTATTTCGTTCAGAGGCTGGCGGCCTCGTCCGTGGTATTTCAACTGATTCGCAGCGGCGGTGACCTCGCCTGAAGTACAAGACCGTCGCCACCGGAGGGACCTTCGACCACATCCACAGGGGCCACGTCGCCCTGCTGACGAAGAGCTTCGAGGTCGGGGACCGGGTGGTGATAGGGGTCACTTCCGACGCGTTCGCCCTCAGGGAAGGGAAGAAGCCAGACCAGCGCTACGAAGAGCGCGTGGGCGCGCTCGAGGCGTTGCTCCGACAGAGGTTCCCGGGCAGGAAGTACCTGATCGCGAAGCTCGACGACTATTTCGGGCCAGCCATCACCACCCCTGAAGTGCAGGCTATCGTCGTCAGCAGGGAGACCGCCAAGAGGGTCCCCATAGCCAACGCCCAGCGGGAGGCGAAGGGCTCCCCGCCGCTCGAGATAGTCACCGTAGACTACATCATGGCGGACGACCACAAGCCCATCTCCTCCACGAGGATCAGGAACGGGGAGATCGACACGGAGGGCAGGGTCATCACCCCTCAGGGCAAGAGATGAGACGGCCCTGGGTGGGGAGTGGTTATATCGGAACCCCTGCAGGCGAAAGTAGAGTGGACAAGGACAGGCTGGATCCGTGGGGGACGAGCTCGATCAAGGACTACTCTCGCCTCCAGTCGGAGTTCGGCATCGAGCCCTTGGCACCCCTCGTCTCTCGCTTCAAGAGGCCCAGCCCCCACATCAGCAGGGGGATTGACTTCGGGCAGAGAGACCTGGGGAGGATACTGGACGCGGTCGACAACCACAAGCCGTTCGCTGTGATGAGCGGCATCAAGCCGGACGGGGTGTTCCACCTTGGCAACAAGATGACTGCAGACGACATGATCTACTTCCAGTCCCTCTCCAAGAAGGCGACAGTCTACTACGCCATAGCCGACGTCGAGGCCTACGCCGACAACGGCCTCTCCTACCAGGAAAGCTCGAAGACGGCGGTCAGGAACGTCGCAGACATCCTCGCCCTCGGCCTGGACCCTGACCGGGCGGTGGTGTACAAGCAGAGCGAAGAGATGAAGGTGATGAAGATGTCGACGATCTTCTCACGCGGCGTGACGAACAACATGCTGAAGGCGATCTACGGCGAACGCCAGATCGGTCTGTACATGTCCGCCCTGATCCAGGCGGGCGACATCCTGATGCCCCAGCTCCCTGAGCTCGGCGGCCCCAAGCCGGTGCTCGTCCCCGTAGGCGCAGATCAAGATCCTCATATCCGCCTCTGTCGGGACCTCGCTGCGCGCTACGACTCCGAGTTCGGGTTCATCCCGCCTTCTTCTATCTACCACAAGCTTCAGCTCGCGCTCACAGGCGGACAGAAGATGTCGAAGAGGATCCCCGAGTCGGGGTTCACTCTTGACAACACCCCAGCTGAAGCCTCGGGCCGCATCCGGGTGGCCTTCACAGGAGGAAGGGACACGGTCGAGGAGCAGCGGCGACTCGGAGGGAGGCCGGACATCTGTCCCGTCTACGACCTCTACAGGTTCCACTTCGCCAAGGACGACGAGCACTCCGAGCGGGTCCACCGGGAATGCGCGAAGGGGGTCCGCCTGTGCGGGGAGTGCAAGCAGGAAGCCATCGGGCTGGTGAAGGGCTTCCTCACTGACCATCACAAGAAGCGCGACGCGCTCATGGGGGAGGCGAAGGACCTTCTCGCAAAGAGCAGAAGCTACCTGTCCTCGACCGGGAACCAGTGAAGCGAATGTCGAGCTCCCTCCACCCGATCGAACAGAAGATCCTGGCTGCCCTGGCGCCGGTCGGCTCGATGTCCTTCGAGGCCCTCGTCGCCGGGACATCCCTCAACGAGGACCAGGTGAGGCGGGCCCTGCAGTGGCTGTCCTCGAAGGCCCTCGTCTCCATCACAGAGACCGTGCAGAGCAGGCTCGAGGTCGTCCGCAGACCGCCCGAGCTCGAGCTCTTCCGAAAGGTCACGGAGTCGTCCCGCCTGCTCACCGTGGAGGATCTCAAGGAGGAGTTCGCATCGGCCGAGGAGTTCTCCGCAGCGTTCGGGAGGGCTCGGAGTGCAGGGTGGATCAAGGTCGAAGGGGAGGCTATGCCCGCGGTCTGGGTGGTCGACCCAAAGGGGCCCGAGAACCTGAACTCGCTACTCGAATCGGTGTCTGCCGGCAAAGGGGAGGGCGACCTCACCGCTGAACAGGCCGCGCTCATGCAGGACCTGCTGAAGAGGGGGGTCCTCAGGCGCGTCGAGAGCCGGAGCACGTCCGTAGCGATAACGGAAGAGGGGAGGGCGTCGGCGGGCGTTTCCGGGACGGCCGACCTGATTGAAAGGCTGACCCCCGAAGTCCTGGCTTCTGGCGGGTGGAAGGGGAAGACCCTGAGGCCCATCGACGTGGAAGCGAAGGCTCCCCGCTTCTATCCGGGGCGGCGTCACCCCGTCCGCGATTTCATCAGGGAAGTCAGGGAGACCTACATCTCGATGGGCTTCACCGAGCTGCAGGGCGACAGCGTTCAGCCCGCTTTCTGGAACTTCGACGCCCTCTTCATCCCGCAGGACCATCCGGGGAGGGACATGCAGGACACGTTCTACCTCGAGGGCCTCTCTGACAGGAGGCTGAAGCGCAGCGCGGTTGTGGCGAACGTCGCAGCTGTCCACGAAAGCGGCTGGAAGACTGGAAGCAGGGGATGGAGGTACGTGTGGGACATCGAAGAGGCGCGGCGTCTCGTCCTCCGGACCCACAACACCGTGCTTTCGGTGAGGTCCCTCTCAGAGGAAGGAGAGCGAGAGAGGCGCGTGTTCGCGGTCTCCAAGGTCTACAGGAACGAGAGCCTCGACTACAAGCACCTGGCTGAATTCTATCAGATGGACGGGATCATGGTTGGGAAGGGTCTGAACGTCAGGCATCTGATGGGGTTCCTGGTCGAGTTCTACAAGAGACTAGGCATGTCTGAGGTGAAGCTCTGGCCGACCTACTTCCCCTACACCGAGCCTTCGCTGGAGGTGGTTGGCTACTCGAAGGCGATCAAGGGCTGGATAGAACTCTCGGGATCCGGGGTGTTCCGCCCGGAGGTGACCTGGCCCCTCGGAGTCAGGGTGCCGGTCCTGGCGTGGGGACCGGGGATTGAGCGGCTGATGCTTATGCGCTACGGCCTGGACGACATGAGGGCGTTGTACGGAGCCGACCTTGAGTGGCTCAGGAGCCGTGTGGAGCTTGCCAGTAGTCAGGATTGATCTGAAGCGCTTCTCCAAGATGGTGGGGGCGGACAGGAGGACGATACTGGAGAGGCTCCCATATGTGGGGCTCGACATCGAGAGCGTCGACAAGGACAGCGTCCGCGTGGAGTACAGCCCAAACAGGCCGGATTTTGGGACAGACTACGGCATCGCCCGCTCACTGAGGGGGCTACTCGGGAAGGCCACGGGCCTCAGGAACTTCCCGACATCTCCGTCGGGGGCAACGGTGTCTGTAGACAGGCGGCTCTCGGCCGTGAGGCCGTACATCGCCTGCGCCATGGTCGGCGGGCTCGACCTCGACGAGGAGGACATCAGGCAGATCATCTCCCTCCAGGAGGACCTTCACAACGGTCTGGGGAGGAAGCGGAGGGTGGTCGCCATAGGCCTCCATGACGCGGACGCCGTCGACCCTCCCTTCTCGTACCGCGGCGTGGGTTCATCATTCAAGTTCATGCGGCTGGGCGGCGAAGGGCCCCAGACCGTGGG
The DNA here is from genome assembly GCA_027310575.1 of bacterium. Taxonomy (GTDB): domain Archaea; phylum Thermoproteota; class Nitrososphaeria; order Nitrososphaerales; family Gagatemarchaeaceae; genus UBA183. The sequence continues at coordinate 6,400 of DAIDAO010000059.1, forward strand.
CTCGATCCTCTCGGACACGGCTGAAGGCAGGGCCTACGGAGGGATACTCGCACGAAGAGCGCTCTATCCCGTGATCGTGGATTCGAAGGGGGTGGTCCTCTCGCTGCCGCCCGTGATCAACGGGAACGCGACGAGGGTCACCAAGAAGACCAAGAGGATGTTCATAGACGTGACAGGCACAGACGGGAAGGCCTGCGACGACGTGCTCGCAGTCATCGCCACGACCCTGGCTGAAGCGGGCGGGAAGCTGGGGACCGTTACCATCCGATACCCGGGGAAGCCCAAGGTCACACCGGATCTCAGCCCACTGGAGCTCCCACTCGACGAAGGTCTGGTGAGGTCCGTCCTGGGTCTCGAGCTCACGAAGGCCGAGATGGTCCGCTACCTGGCAAGGAGCGGGCTCGGCGTGAGAGGGCGCAAGGTGCTGGGGCCCAGGTACCGCGTCGACCTCCTCCACCCTGTTGACATCGCCGAAGAGGTCGCCCTTGGCTACGGGATCGACCGGATTGGACCAATCTACCCTCCGAGCAAGGAGCCCGGCCGCCTCGACCGTTTCGAAGAGTACCTCGACTCGGCCTCAACGGTCATGGCCGGGTCGGGCATGATAGAGCTGATGACCTTCGAGCTGACCGACGAGGGGACCCTGTATTCGAAGTTCCAGAGGCCTGCGGCCGCACGGATCGCGGTGCAGAACCCGAAGAGCTCCGAGCACTCCCTGCTGAGAGACGCGCTCATCCCATCGATGATGTCGTCCCTGTCGGGCAACGTGAAGTCGGACTATCCCCAGAGGGTCTTCGAGATCGGGCGCGTATACAGGAGGGAGGGGGACGGGGTCTCCGAGTCCTGGCATCTGGGCTGCCTTGTCGCGCATTCCCAGTCTTCCTTTACCGAGGCGAAGATGCACCTCGAGTCCACCTGCCGCATCATTTCCGGGAAGGAAGCGGAGGCCGCCGAAGCCAGGCACTGGATGTTCGCGCCCGGCAGATGCGCTTCCGTCACGTTCGGCGGGAACGGCATCGGTTTCGTCGGAGAGCTGGGTCCGGAGGCGATCGACGCCTTCGGCCTGGGTGTCCCTGTCTCCGGCTTTGAAATAGACCTCTCATCCCTGTTCGAACTCCTAAAATAGCTCCGGAGCCCTCAAAGGGCAGACGGCTTTCGTTCTAAAGCGCGCTAAACGGCCACCTGCGAAGGCGGAAACGCTTTGATGAGCGGATGGTTTACCCAGTCGCGCGACAGACGGGAGCCGTTTGCCCGTTGAAGAGGCTCGGTGATGCTCCCCGCTGAAAGCTGGGACATGATCCGGGCTCGTCAGAGACGGGCAACAATTTCAAGAGCTGTGGCGAGATGATCAACAAGCGGGCAAGGGCCTACCAGGAGTTCGGAGCCTTCGTCATAGGTTTCGTCCACGACCTGAACCAGAGGTCGGAAGACGGTTGGGCCCTCCTGGTCGAGGGCCCCAGGGACGAGAAGGCGCTGCGGGCGCTCGGGTACGAAGGGCCACTTGTCACCGCCGCCTCGGTCGGCAGGAATGGCGCTGCGGGACTCGGCGGCATGAACAAGGTCGTCATCCTCACCGACCTCGACCGCGAGGGGGCGTCCCTCGCCGCCAAGTTTGTCAAGCGTCTGAACCACGAGGGCGTGAGGACCTCCCTCGACGAGAGGAGGAGACTGAAGGTGGCGTCGCGCGGGGTCTTCCTGCATATGGAGAACCTTTCGAGGTTCGCAAAATCGTACGAATGAGAGCTTGGAAAACAGGCTCTGGATACTTCGCGGTTATTGGGCAAAATCTTCTCGGTGGATACTTTCGGTTGTTGGGACATGGCTAAATCATCTCAATCCAAGGAGAATGCTCGGAGCCCTTGGGTCTAGTTCGATACGTCCTAGACATCTTCATCGTCTACGTGGCTTGGCAAGTCTTAGACCTCATTCGCGCCTCGGCCTCTTCTCTGCCGGTTCAACTAGGATTCATTCCGCAGTTGGATGCCTTTTCGGTAATCGTCCTAACGCTTTCAGCCATCCTAGTTTTCGGGAGATACCTCAACATCCGCCAGCCCAGCCAAAGCGCGATTGCAGAGATGAACAAGAAACTAGAAATGCAATACCCGATGATTTTCATGGAGTTGGCTGGCCCGTTCGACGCGAAGACCCTGACGAAATACGACCCGATATATCCCGAAAACCGCGGAAGGTATCTCTGGTATGCGGACATAATGAAGCAACACGCATACCTCGAATCGATGACGATGGGCACCACCGGAAGTCCGGCTCAGAAAGCAACCGAGAAGGCGATACTGAGTCTCGTCGCCCCCATCGTCAAAAGCAGGCGACAGTATCCATTGAGCCTGAGGGAGAAAGTATCGGACTTACTTGGTTTCTTCCCCTGAAAGATATTCGCTCAGTATCATCCTCACCGTCTCAGGGATGGAATCTAGAAGTCTCTTTCGACGCTGACCTTCTAACTTCTTTTCCATCTCCTCAGTTATGGCTAATGTGTATCTCTTCATCAAGGCTGAATCACCCCCGTTGGCACATCTATCCCTCAATAGGAGTCAATAGGAACGTATATATACGTTGCTTGCTACACCTATTGACGTCAATAAATGACCGAACAAGAACGCTTCGAGATGGGCTCAGACTTCGACGAGTTTCTATCGAACGTCCGAGCCTTCCGAGGGATGAGGGAGACTAGAGACGAATGACCGACCTTGAAGGGCGAAGGTTGAGGGG
>DAIDAO010000028.1 GCA_027310575.1 bacterium
GCTCGTGAACCTCAGCAACGAGAGGACCCCTATCACAGTGAGGAGGGGGGACCCGCTGATACACATAGAGTTCCTGCGGCGGGAGGGGCCCCCTGAGCCGTACTCGGGGAGGTACATGTTCCAGTTCATGAACGAGCAGGAAGTCGCGACCTACGCCGACATCCTGGCGAAGAACTTCCCGTCGCTCTATCCGAAGGAGAGGCTGGATAAGATGATGGCCGACAGGCTCGTCAGAGAAGAGTGACCTAGATACCGAGGGCTGACCTGAGCCCCTTGTACCTGTTCCTGATGGTGACCTCGGTGACCCCGGCAGCCTCTGCCACGTCCTTCTGTGTCTTGTCCTCCCCCTCGAGCGTGCACGCCACGTAGAGGGCGGCAGCAGCGAGCCCCATCGGGTCCTTGCCAGCGGATATCCTCGTCTCCTCGGCGCGCTTCAGTATCTCGAGCGCCCTCCTCTTCGTCTTCTCAGAGAGCCCTGCCTTCGAAGCTATCCTCGATATGCACTTCGTGGGGTCCACGACAGGCATCTTGATGTCCATCTCCTTGAGAAGCAGGCGGTAGCACCTCGCGATGTCCTTCTTCTTCACGTTGCTGACAGCCGCGAGGTCCTTGAGGGTCCTCGGGGTCTGGGTGTCGCGGCAGGCCGCATAGAGCGAGGCTGCGATTATGGCAGAGATCGACCTCCCCCTCACGAGCCCCCTCTCGAGAGCCTTCCTGTAGATGTACGCCCCCTTCTCGATGACTGCGTCCGAGACCGAGAGCTTGTCAGAGAGCCTGTCCAGCTCGCTGAAGGCCTGCCTGAGGTTCCTGTCGACCGGCTCGTGCACCTGGCTGCGGGAGTCCCATGTCCTGAGTCTCTCGACCGTTGCTTTCATCGAAGCGGAAAGCGACTTGCCCGAAGCGTCCTTGTTGATGCCCCCGATGACTGTCGCGAGCCCCATGTCGTGCATCGCTATGGACGTGGGTATCCCTCCCCTGCTCCTGTCGTCCTTCTCCTCCTTCGAGAACGCCCTCCACTCGGGCCCGACCTCCTCTATCTTCTCCTTGACCACGAAACCGCACGCGCCGCAGAAGAGCTCCCCGCCGGCAGAATCTACGATCATAGGCCCCTTTCCGCATCTGGGGCACTTGTCCATGGCCTTCTGAAGCCGCATCAGTCTCGAGAAGTCTTTGTCTGCGAACAACACTATCACTAGCGAAATACTTACATGGAACTCCCTCCGTACCGCGTATATATGCGTTGTGGTTGTTTTGCAAGATATCTAACAAATCAGATGTGTCTTGCAAGGTCTGAACTAGTTATTGCAAAGTACAGGAATCCTACCACCCCTCGTTTTCACAAAGCATATTCGCTTAACGTCGAGGTGGGGGTGCTGTGAAGGGCAAGCTCGGGGCTGCAGCGACCGTCCTCAGGCCTGTCCTGGACACCTACATGGACGCGGCCGTGGCTGTAGTCGGGTGCAGCGCGAGGGGGCTGGCGCGGTATTCCTGCGAATACGACGTCCTGGTCGTAGGGAGCGAGAAGGCCCCCCCGAACTCCCTCCAGGTCGGGGACGACTTCGTCGACCTGCTCTTCGTGACCGAGAAGGAGCTCCTGAGGCCTGCAGACCCTGAGCACGCGATGTCCCTCGCTTCTGCGAAGCCGGTCAGGGACACGACGCTGATCGTCTCCACCGCCTCCGCCACCCACTCCGCGACGCTGGCCGAATCCGCAGCGAAGGCCAGCAGGACCCGCCTCGCTTCGGCCCTGAAGACCTTGGGGAGGGCGGAGGTGGCCCTGGCGAAGAGGGCCCTGGTCGACGCAGACTTTTGGCTGCTCGCGTCCGCATACGAATTCGCGTACGCGCTGCTCCTCTCCCGGGAGGCGCTCCCGTCCCCCAGCCATCTGCTCTCCCAGCTCCGCCTCGCGTCAAAGGGCGCCTCGAAGAGCTTCGAGGGGGTCTCGATGGGGAGCGGGCTTGAAGCCGCCGGGAGGGCTGGGTGCGGGGCCAGGCTGGAGGGGCTGACCGTGCTGCACGACCTGCTCCGCGAGGGGTCGAAGGCGGCCACGAAGTCTGCATGGTCGGAGACCAGGGGGAGGATAGTGACTGCGAAGGCGAACGAGCTGATCACGAGGATGGAGCTCGCGGAGTGCTACGCCTTCCTCGGCCAGGAGCTCGTCGACGCGCTCGTGGAGCTCCTCAGGCGGCATCCGAAGGCGACCCTCGCCACCCTGACGTCCGAGAAGGACAGGCTCCTCGGGGAGAGGCTGATGAGGCAGCTCGGGCTCGCGAGGAGCGAAAAGGGGATCCGGACCGGGCTCGACGCGCTGAAGGACCAGGTCAACCTGCTCGCGAAGGGCTCCTGAAGCGCTCTCGCCCGACTTCGTCAAAAACGTTATCAGCCCTCGTTTAGCGCATAAGGCGCTTGGAATCCACTGCGGACGACGCACTGGCCAAGATAGCGGGCAACGTAGTGGCGAGCGCCGACCCAGGCCGTGCGATGCGCGCGTGGAGGGAGAAGCTCGGGATAAGGCAGAAGGCTCTGGCTGACGCGCTCCACATGTCTGCGTCGGTCCTGAGCGACTACGAGAGCGGACGCAGGCCCTCGCCTGGCGTGGGGTTCGTCCGCAAGTACGTCGCCGCCTTGGTGCGGCTCGACGAGAGCAAGGGGAGGGTCGTCTCCCAGCTCGTGTCGAGCGGCAAGGACGAGGCCATACTCTCCATCGGGGAGTTCCACTCCCCGGTGGATGCAACCAGGATACTGAAGGCCCTCAACGCGACCGTCCTCACCGGCGACCCTGCGAGCGTGAGGCTCTACGGGTACACCGTCGTCGACAGCATCAAGACGATCTACGCCCTCTCGGGGTACGACTTCTACAGGATATTCGGCGCGACCACGGAGCGCGCCCTTGTGTTCACCAAGGTCGGCATGGGGAGGAGCCCCCTCGTAGCCATACGCGTCTCCCAGCTGAAGCCGCGGGTCGTCGTCATCCACGGGCCCAAAGAGGTCGACCCGCTCGCCGTGGACCTCGCGAAGAAGGAGGGGCTGGTCCTAGCCCTGTCGGGGGCGCCGACCGAAGAGGGGGTGATAGAGGCCCTCTCTGCGTTCAGGCAGTAGCGCCGAGCAGGGACATTATCGCGTCTGCGGCCTTCTTCTCCCCGAAATACTGCCTCGGGGGCTCCCGCACCCCGAGCTTCGCCTTCACGAGCTCCGCGAACCTCTCAGAGTCTGCGTAAGAGAACCCGAGCTCCGCTGCGTTCCGTTCCTGTTCCGCGTGGTTCCTGATGGGTATCGCTATCATCGGGGTCCCGGCCGCCGCGGCCTCGTCGATCGTGCTCTTCCCGGCAGTAGACACAACCAGGTCCGCGCTCGCCACGAGGTTCTGGTTGTCGAGCACGACCCCGAGGTCGTAGACCCCCTCGCCTGCGATCTTGGCCCCCCTGTTCCCCGTTATGGCCACAGGGAGGTCCCCGTACCCCGCGCCACGCAGCGCCGCGACCAGCTTGACCGCCAGCTCCCTCCCGAGCCCGCTCCCGCTGACGCTGAAGAGGACCACCGGCCCCTCGGGGATCCCGTACCTCCTGCGCGTCTCGCCGGGTGGGACCGTCGGCGCCCTTACGATGGGGCCGACGAACAGCCTGTTCCCTGCGTCCTCCCCCTCTTCGGGGATTAGCAGGAGGTCGACCGAGCCCTGCAGGTGCCTGTACCAGCGCTCGACCCTGCGCTCGATGCTGCGGGAGAGCCACGACCGAGCGAACCCGAGCTCCAGCTCGTCGGTGATGAACACGCGCCTCTCCCCCCTCCGCTCCGCCACGGTGATCCCGGAGAACTCCTCGTCGCAGACCACCAGGTCGTGGGGGCGCGCGTCGAAGAGCCGCTCCGTCTTCTTCACGTTCCTCCTGTGGGCCAGCCACGAACGCACGTACCAGACCGACGGGAATCGCATCTCCGCGCCGACCACGGTCGGCACAGCGTCGTCTACCATGTCCTCGACGGGGAACCCGCACGCGCCGATGAACTCTGCGGCCCTCCCGCCTGAGAAGAGGGTGACCTCTGCTCCCCTCCCTTCCAGCTCCTTCTTCAGGACCAGGGCCCTCGTCGCGTGCCCCAGGCCGATGGGGCTTACGCCGAACAGGATCCTGCGCATCGGAGCCCGCGGTTTCGGGCGCGTATTTAATGGCACGAAGCGGCGGGGTCGGACTGAATCCCAGATGACAAGAGGAAGGCCAAGCTGGTGCTGACGCTCATAAACGCGGTCATCGAGTTCTTCGTGGTGATCGGGGTCGCCCTCGCGGCCGTCCTCCTGAAAGCGATAGACGGGAGGGGGTTCCTCGCCAGCGCGGCAGTCGGGTTCGCTGTCATGTACGGCGGGGGGGTCCCCTGGTTCGTGGTCGTCGGCGTCTTCTTCATACTCGGGGTCGCCTCCACGTTCTACAGGTACGGGTACAAGCGGAGGATCGGAGGGGCGCAGGGGAAGGGGGGCGCCAGGAACTGGCCGAACATCCTGGCCAACGGCGGGCTCGTCTCCATAATCGCAGTTTGGAACCTCTTCCACCCCGGCGCGCCCACGGCCGCGATGTTCCTCGGCGCGATATCTGCGTCTGCGGCTGACACTGCAGCGACGGAGATAGGGCTCCTCAGCCACAGCAGTCCGAGGCTCATAACCCACCCTTCGCGCGCCGTCCCTCCGGGGACCTCTGGGGGCGTCTCCCCGCTCGGCTTCGTCGGCTCTGCCTTCGCTTCGCTGGTGATCGCTGGGATGGCAGCGTCCCTCGGCATCCTCCCAGACCTGTACGCTGTCGTCCTCGTCTGCCTCGCAGGCGGGATCGTCGGAGGGATCGCGGACAGCCTCGCGGGCGCAGCCTTCCAGCGTGGCGGATACTGCGTGGTCTGCCTGAAACCGACCGAGGAACTCAGGCACTGCGGAGAGAAGACGAGGGTGACCCGGGGGGTCCGCTACGTGGAGAACAACGTGGTCAACGTGCTGGCGACCGTGGCCGGGGCCCTCGTCTCCGCGGCTATCTTCCTGGCCCTGTCCGGGGCGCTCTAGGGTACTTCACGAGGCCGCCGATCTTCGCGGGGAGGTCTGCAGCGCTCACCCGCTCCTGCCCCCTCGTGTCGCGGCTCCGGAGGGTGACCGTCCCGTCCTTCAGAGTGTCGTAGTCCACTGTGACGCAGTACGGGACCCCCGCCTCGTCTGCCCTGGCGTACCTACGTCCTATGGCCCCCGAGTCGTCGTAGAAGACGTCGAGGTCGTCCCTCAGGCTGGAGTGGACCTCCATGGCCTTCTCCTGCAGCCCGTCCTTGTTGACCAGGGGGAAGACCGCAGCCTGGACGGGCGCGAGATACGGCCTGAGCGCCAGCACCCTCCTCTCCCCCTCCCCGCCGAGCGATGACTCCATTATCGCATAGACGCTCCTGTCCACCCCTGCGGACAGCTCGAAGACGTGGGGGAGGACCTTCTCCCCCTCCTCGTCGACCGTGAAGTTGGAGCCGCTCACCCTGGCGTGCCCGCCGAGGTCGTAGTCTCCCCTGTAGTTGCAGGCGACCAGCTCCACCCACCCGACGGAGAGCTTGACCTCCAGGTCGAACGCGGCCTTCGAGTAGAACGCCCTGTCCTCCTCGGAGAGGACCCTGAACCTGATCTTCTCCGCAGCTATCCCCGCCGACTCGTAGAACTCGGATATCAGCGCGAGGTAGTGCCCCGCGAGCTCGTTGGGGACGACCCCCTGGGCGATCGCGTCAGACACGCTCATCGTCCTGTCGCTCCCGTCCGGGAGCCGGAAGTGCAGGGTCTTCGGCTTCGACCACTCGAACCTGGGCGAGGCTGCCTTCTTGGGGTTGAAGAAGACCTCGACCTCCATCTGGTTGAGCTCCCTCATCCTGAGGACGCTCTGCCTGGGGGCTATCTCGTTCCTGAAGCTCCTCCCGACCTGGGCCATCCCGATGGGGAGCTTCACCCGCTGCGTCTTGAACAGCAGGGGGAAGTCCACGAATATGCTCTGGCACGTCTCGGGGCGGAGGTACGCCTCCTCTGCCGCCGGGCCTATCCCGACCCTGAACATCATGTTGAACCTACCGGTCCCAGCGAGCTTCGAACCGCACTTCAGGCACCTTACCCCGGACTTCTCCATCAGCGCGTCGTAGTCTGCGTCCCCCAGCTTCTCCGGGACCGCCCTGCCCGTCTTCTCCTCGATGAGCTTGTCCGGGCGGAAGACAGACCCGCACTTCGAGCACTTCACGAACGGGTCTGTGAACGACGCGAGGTGGCCGGACGCCTCGAAGACCGCCTTCGGGAGTATCTGGGCCCCGTCTATCTCCAGCATCCCGTCCCTCTTGACCACCATCCTCCGCCAGAGCTCGACAACCCTGTTCCTCAGGCCGACCCCGAGCGGGCCGTAGTCGATGAACCCGGCCGGGGTGTTGGGATAGCTTTCTGCCGACTTGAAGAAGAAGCCGCGCTGCTGCGCCAGCCTCGTGACCTCTTCGAACGACATGCTGACGCCCTGCTCTAAGACCTGGGGATATATGCATCGCCGTCGGAAGAGAGAACGCGGGACCCAGGCGGGCTAAACGGCTTATATCCAGTCCCGCTCGCGCACCGAAGGATGGCCGCGTTCCTCGCGTCCTCCGACGTCCTCCGCATAATCATAGGGATCAGCGTGCTCGTACTTTCCGCGCGGCTCCTCGCAGGGGTGTTCGAGCGGGTGCAGATCCCCGGGGTCGTCGGGGAGATATCCGCCGGGATAATCCTCGGGCCTTACGCGATCGGCGGGGCAGTGACTGTGCTCGGCGGGCCGCTGATAGAGCTCAACCCCGTCTTCCTCGCGTTCGCGGAGGTCGGCGTGATCATCCTCATGCTGTCGGCCGGGCTCGAGTTCACCTTCTCCGACCTGAGGAAGTCCGGGATCTCGGGCTTCGTCGTGGCCTTCTTCGGCGCAGTCTCCCCATTCCTGCTCGGCTACGCCGTCACCCTGCTCCTACGGCTGGACTTCATCACGGCGCTCGTGGTCGGGACCACCCTCACGGCGACGAGCATCGCGGTCACGGTCAGGGTCCTCCAGGAGTTCCAGAAGATGAAGACCGACGAGGGGAGGCTCCTCCTCAGCGCGGCCGTCATCGACGACGTCCTCGGGCTGGCGTTCCTCTCCATGGTGGTCTCGGTCGTCCAGTTCGGTGTCCTCCCGCCCGTGAGCAGCCTCGCGTTCCTCCTCCTGCGCGCCCTTGGGATCTGGATGGTGCTCCTCCTCGCGGCGTTCCTCGCCACACCCTACATCCTCAGGTTCGTGGCTGCGTCGAGGGCGGAGGGCGCCCTCGAGGCGGCTGTCACCAGCCTCACATTCGGGCTGGCGGCGGTTGCAGCTACGGTCGGGCTTTCACCTGTCGTGGGAGCATTCACCGCGGGGATGGGGGTGACCGGCTCGAGGTACAGGGAGATGATAGGGGAGTTCGTCTCCAAGCTGAAGCTGATATTCGGGCCGCTCTTCTTCGCCGTGATAGGTACCTACCTCGACCCTTCGCAGCTCATGAACATCAACCTCCTGCTCGTCCCGCTCGGGCTGGTCATAGCGTTCGTAGGGAAGTACCTCGGGTGCGGGCTGCCGGCGTCCTACTTCCTGAAGAGCGGCTCGAAGGGGAGGAGGGTGGGCCTCGGTATGGTCTCCAGGGGCGAGGTCGGCTTCATCGTCCTCGGCACCGCTCTCGCTGCGGGAGCCATCGGGCAGTCCGTCTACTCGGCGCTGATCGTAGTAGTGATGGCGACCACCATCATCTCTCCGATCCTGCTCAAGTATTCGTTCCTCCGCGAGGCGTACGACATCAACATCAAGAAGGCGCCAGCGCCCTCGGGCGAGGTCGCAGACCCGGAAGCCAAGGGGACGCCCCCCACATAGCGGCGTCGCTGCCTGCAGCGGCCCGCATGACTATGCCTTCGACCTGCTTTCCCCGCCGGTAGGGGCCCTTCCGGCGCCCAGCTCGCCCTCCGCCTTCCCCTTCGGCCCCTCCACCATCTCCTCGAGCTCTGCGAGCTCGTCCGCGAGCTTCTCCCGCCCCGTGCCCGTCATGAGCACCCCGTAGCTCCCCAGCTCCTCGAGGGTCCGCCTGAAGCCGGCGAGCTCGTCCTTGGCCCTCCTCTCCAGCTCCCTGTCCGGCTCGGGCGACAGGCGGAACTTCTCCCTGAGGTAGAGCATCCTTGACTCCAGCTGCGCCTTCTCCCTCTCCATCGAGAAGAAGACCTCCTCCCAGACAGACTTCAGGTACCTCACTCCATAGGGGCCGACCTTGAAGACGATACGGGCGACCGGGACTGGGGAGAGCTTGGACGCGAACCCCTTCCTGACAAGCGACTCCATCGCGTCCCTGATCTCGAAGTCGGTGTAGTGGCTCCTCTGCCGTATCTGCTTGAAGTCCAGGTCATCGAGATACGGCTCCCCTGACTCGAGCGCCATGCGCCGCGTGTGCGTGATGAAGTCATAGACCAGCGCGTAGATGTTGCTGTACGAGGGGACGTAGACGGTGAACTCGAGCAGGGCCGAAAGGATCGAGATCGTGTCGAAGGCGAGCGGGACGAACGAGTTGAGCGTGATGTTGAGGAGCGGGATGACGGCCAGGGAGATCAGCGTCGTGACCACCCCGACCACCCCGGCCCCCACGGAGAGGTAGAGGAACAGGTCTCTCATCGTCTCCCTCGGGATCCAGATCAGGGCCAGGGACCTCGACTTGGCGGTCCTCCAGCCGAGGAGAGAATACGCGGAAGCCAGAAGGAGGAGCAGAAGGGCGGCGGCCAGCGCCCCGGCGAGCCCGAAGTTCGCATCCCAGGGGAGGACCGCCCCCAGGACCGCACCGATTAGGAACACGAGCTTCACCGGGCGGCCGTACGCTGCCCTGTGCCTGGTCGAAGCCAGGTTCCACAGGATCCTGACCGCCACCAGCGCGGAGGTGAAGGTGATTACCAGAAGGACGAGGTCCGGGAACGCCAGACTCACTGAGGCCTCGACTAGCGGAACGGCTCCGGGCCAGGGCACGTCGGGCGCGTCCCCTGCGGCCGATATAATGATTGAAGTCGACTCGGGATGACCTGCGGGGGCCTGTCTTCTCCATTCCCGTGTACTCGCCGAGGACGAAAAGCGGGGGATGAACCCGCTGATGCGGGTTCAGCTGTTCAGGGGTCGCTGCCCCTTTAGAAGGCGACGAAGGCCAGAACAGGCTCTACTGTCGCGCTACCAGAGGCGAAGAGCGACGATGTGGTCGAGAAGTTGGTCAGGGCCGTCGCGTCCACGTAGCCGACGGTCTGGATCTCGGTCGCGGTGTTGGACAGGATGGTCGAGGCCTGAGTGAGCTGGGACGACGCAGTCAGGAAGGCGCTCGAAGCGCTCGAGACGGTCGTGAGTGACGCTGCCGTCTGGAGGGCCACAGCCGCGTTGGCGGTTATGGTCGACGCCTCCTGGATCGCCGAGACTGCGTTGAGGGTCGCGCTGGAGATGGTCACGCTGGTCGTGCACACCGACGAGGTGGACGACACGCTCAGGAACAGTGCCGAAGCCGCGCTGACGCCGACCGGCACTATCACGACCGCGGCGCCGGCTGCCTGCGCCATCACGGTCGCCGATGCCTGGAGCTCAGAGACCAGGGTCGAAGAGAAGCTGGCGGTCGAGAGGGACTGGAAGGACTCTGCTGTCTGGATCGAGGTGTACGCGCTGTAGAAGAGCGAAGCTGCGCTCTCCATCTCGGACACCACGTTCGACTGGTAGAAGACCGCAGACTGGACTGAGGTGACTGAGGAAGAGGAGACCGCGGTCTGGAGGTATGAGCTCTCTGTCGTTATGTCTGACTGGGCCGCCTGGAGCTCCATCGCGCCCTGCGCCATGTAGCTCGACGCAGCCTGGAGGTACGTCGCAGCGGTCACTGCGTTGAAGTCCCCTGTCGCGATGTCTGCCGTCGCCATGTCGTTCAGCGCAGTCTCGGTCTGAGACGCTGCGCTCACTTCAGTGGCGATCGAGGTGGCCGACTGCGAGGCGAAGGACTCTGAGGACTGCAGCGCCGTTATTGTGCTGGAGGAGAAGGCTGTGGTCGAGGCGCCCACGGCTTCGAGGGCTGCTTCCTCCTGAGCCCCTGCGGCCGCGTGCGCGTGGACTACGGCGTGGGTCTGTATGACCCCCTCGCCGTTCATGTGTATGATGCTGACTACGTTCGAGTTGGACACGACCGAGTCCCCCAGCGCTACTGGGGTCCCCAGGAAGAAGTAGGCTGCGATCAGGCCGGATACCGCGATCGCTCCTGCCATTGTGGTTGTCGCTCGTCTGCCCATCTTTGGGTGGGTCATCATCTGTTTTCGGCCCCCTTTCCCGCGTCGGACACATATGGCGATGCAAGGAAATCCCGAGTCCTGATTACGGGGACTGGGCTTCCAGCCCTGACCGCAGCCCCGGGAATCCGGAGTCGGAAGTTTCTTCGATGCCGGTTAAATCCCGGTCGGAGGACTGCTGTTGCGAACTTTTTGCGTGGGCAGACGGACCAGGCCCGGTCTGAGACTCCGGGGAAGGCCGGACCGGGAGGGCGCAGCGAGCGCGCTGGAAAGGAGCGCGAACCGACAGACCGCGGGGTGAGAGACTTCCCTGAGATAGCTTACTGCGTCCTCTCGGCGTGCCTCAACGGCGCCCTCAGGAGCCACCTGGTCAGGATGTGCAACCTGAACTCGAGGCAGGTGGGAAGGTACACCGAGCGGCTCCTTGACAGCGGGCTGCTCGAAGTCGAGACCGGCCCGGGTCCAAGGACGGAGCTCCGGACGACGGTCAAGGGCAGGAGGTACATCGAAACGTACTATCGCCTGCTGGTCACGCTCGAGGGCGCACCGCGGGAGAAGCGGGGGGAAGGCCGGAGGGACCGGTCGTTCTGGACAGGCGTAGCCAGGCTCCTCAGTGCGATAGGCCCCTCCGAGGCGAAGCCTGGGCGGGGTCTCACCGCAGGGGGCGGCCGGTCCGTGGGCGCCGAGGAACCGGTGTGAACCTGCCGGCCGGGGAGGTTTGGAGAGGCGGCGGCGCTGAGACTGTACTACCAGAACGTCTAGAAGCGCGCCCCCCTAACAGATTAGGGTAGCGCTGTGCCAATAGGGGAGCTGCAAGTCCACGGAGCGCTGGCGGCCACTATTCTCGTCCTCTCGTCCATAGCGGTACTTGTCATAGGCGCGCCCGCCTTCGCGACGAGCGAACCGGCCTACTGCACGACCCTGAAGGGCTCGTGGGACGGCGTTTCGACCTGCACCTTCTCCGGGAGCCACCTCCTGGGCTCGGGCACGCTCGAGGTCACGTCCGGCACGACCCTGGTGATATCCTACTCTGGGTCCACGTACGGCATCGCGCTCGAGAGCGGGACGTCCCTCTTGGTCGACAACGGAAGCGCTGTCATAATCAAGAACACCGCTGGGGTAGGGATAGCCAACGCAGGCACCATAACGAACTCGGGGAACATCACGATCGCGAGCAGGGGTGTGTACGGGATCGTAGACGAGAGCGGCTCGCCTGTCGTAGACAACGCCGGCACGATAATCATCAGGAGCGGCGGCTCCGCAGTCGGCCTGCAGGCCGAGTTCGGCACTGTCACCAACCACGGCATGATCTCCCTCCAGAGCGGCCACGGAGTCTTCAACTCTGCCAGCGTCGTCAACGAGTGCGCAGGCACCATCGAGATCGGAAGCACGAGCACCTTCACGAACCAGGGGACGGTCACGAACAGCGGGACCATAACCGGGACCATAGACAACTCGGGGGGCGGGGTCGTCAAGATCGGCTCTGGGTGCACCACCTCGTCGACTACGTCGGGCATTTCCACGTCCGAGCAGACGACGACGCCCACGCAGACTACTGCCACTACCGGCAGCCCCTCGGCCACCACCGGGACCTCCGCTTCGACGGCGTCCTCTGGCGGCTCCAGCTCCCAGGGAGGCGGCATCCCCGAGTTCCCGTTCCAGGCGCTCGCCGGCTTCGCGTTCGTGCTGCTGGTCGCCGGGTCGTACCTGCTCGCGAGGGGCCGAAGGCCGCGCGCCTGAAAAGCGCGGCGGCTGCGCTCTCCTAGCTTCGGACTACGAACTTGTAGCCGTAGATGATCTGGCCAGACTCCCCGTCCACCCGCATCCTCCTGACCGTGGCCTCGACCTTCGCGCCTGTCCTTACAGAGTCGTCAGGGGAGTCGACGATCTGGGTGAGGACCCTCGCACCGTTGTCGAGCTTCACCACTGCCAGATAGAGGGGCGCCTGCGCCTCGAACCCTGGGAGCGGCTCGTGCAGCTGCGTGTACGTCACTATCCTCCCGGTCCTGGGCATCTCCTTGTCCGCGACGTGCTCGGACCCGCACCCCTTGCACTTGTACACGGGCGGGAAGAACTCGTCCCCGCAGTCCTTGCACCTGCTCCCTACCAGTCGGTAGTAGCGGTCCCTTCTCCTCCAGTACTGTATCGCCATCTAGGCAGCCCTCCCGAAGACGTGCACGGCGCTCGTCGTGTCGACCCCTCCGATGTTCTGCGTGGCTGCGTACTCCGCCCCCTCCACCTGGTTCTTCCCCGCCTGGTCGGTCAGCTGGAGGTACGCCTCGGCGATCTGGTACATCCCAGTCCCCCCGACAGGGTGCCCCCTCGCCTTCAGCCCCCCGAACGTGTTGATCGGCAGCTCCCCCCCTCGGGCGTACTTCCCTGCCTTCGCGTCCTTCGACCCCTGCCCGCGCTTCGAGAACCCCATCGCCTCGAGCGACAGCGCGCCTACGACCGAGAAGGCGTCGTGAATCTCGATCAGGCTCAGCCTCTTCTGGACCAGCCCGGCCTGCGACATCGCACCCTTGAACGCCTCCCTCGACGACTTGAAGTCGAGCATGTCCTCCCTCTCGAAGATGCTGAACTCGTTCGTCGCGACCCTCCCCCCGAGCACCTCTGCCATCCTCCGCTTGCTCCCTGAGGCCGCGCTGTCGTTGACTATCAGCGCAGCGGCTGCGCCGTCCCCCACAGGTGCGCAGTCGAAGAGCCTCAGCGGGTCGGCGATCATGGCAGACCTCCCCACGACCTCCGGGGTGATCGCCTTCCTGAACTGGGCGTGGGCGGCAGTCACGGCGTTGGCGTGGTCGATCACAGGTATCGCGCTGAGCTCGTCCCGCGTGACGTTCAGCTGCTCCATGTAGTACCTCGCAAGGAGCCCGTTGAGGGCCGCGAACGAAGCGCCCACGAACTGGGTGTATTCCGCGGACTCGGCCATCGCCAGAGCCCCCGATATCTCCTCCGGCTCGAGGTCCCTCATCTTCTCGACCCCGATCACGAGCGCTGAGTCGATCGCCCCCGACCTCACGAGGTTGTAGGCGACGTTGAAGGCTGTCCCGCCTGATGAGCACGCCGCTTCCACCTTGTAGGCCGGGGTCCCCGCGAGCCCCAGCGCGCTCGCGACCAGGGCGCCGAGCTGCTCCTGCTTCGCGCCGACGGCGCTGAACATGTTCCCGACTATGATCTGGTCAGGCTTCCTCTTCCCCGACCCCTTCAGCGCCCCGCGGGCGGCTTCGACCGCGAGGTCGACTATGGACTTCTCCCAGTGGTCCCCGACCGGGACCAGGCCGACGGACGAGACGTACGCCCTTGACTTCAAC
Source organism: bacterium (assembly GCA_027310575.1). GTDB lineage: Archaea > Thermoproteota > Nitrososphaeria > Nitrososphaerales > Gagatemarchaeaceae > UBA183. Next base: position 13,600 of record DAIDAO010000028.1, read on the forward strand.
AGGACGCCTACTTCTGGAGCTTGTCCCTGAACTTGGAGTACGTCGAGTAGTCGATCTTGGTGCTCCTCTCCAGCATCGACTTCACGGTCGGGTTGACCCCCCTCGTCCTCGTTATCCCTTCGAGGACCTCGATGCAGAACGCGTCCGAGCCCGCCCCTGACCCGAAGCTCGCCATGAGGATCTTGTCCCCGGGCCTTGCCTCGTCAAGGACCGCCGCGAGGCCTATCGGCGAGCTACCCGCGTAGGTGTTCCCTATCATCGGGTTGAGGAGCCCGGTCTTGATCTGCTCCATCGTGAAGCCGAGCCTGGTCGCCACCTCGACAGGGAACCTGGGGTTCGGCTGATGGAAGACCGCGTACTTGAAGTCCGAGGGCTTGTGCCCGGTCTCTTCGAAGAGGGTCTTCACAGAGCTCTCTATGTGGTGGAAGTAGGCCGGCTCCCCCGTGAACCTCGAAAGGTGGCGCGGATACCTTTCGTGCGCCCGGCGCCAGAAGTCCCCAGTGTCTGAGACGTATGAAGTGCTGCAGTCGATAAGGGCGACAGCGGACCTGTCCTTCCTCCCGATGACGTACGCCGCCCCTCCGCTCGCAGCGGTGTACTCCAGGTCGTCCCCGGGCCTCCCCTGCGCTGTGTCCATGCCGATCGCGATCCCCGCCTCTATCATCCCTGACCCCACCAGGCCTGTGATCACCTGCATCGCCTCGGTCCCTGCCTTGCAGGCGAACTCGAGGTCGGCTGCCAGGGTGTGGTGCTGGCCGAGCGCCTGGGCGACTATCGTGCTGGTGGGCTTCACGGCGTACGGCTTGGACTCGGTCCCCACGAAGACCGCGCCGACGCTTTCGGTCCCTGCCATCTTCATGGCCTGCCTCGCCGCTTCTATCGCCATAGTGACAGTGTCCTCGTCCGCAGCGGCCACAGCCTTCTCCACGTTCGGGCCCGACCCGCCCCCCTTCCAGACGCGGGCTATCTCCGTGGTCGGGAGCCTGTAGTACGGGACGTACGCTCCGTACCCGAGGATGGCTGCGCGGTTCTTGCTCTGCATGAGGTGCAAAAGCGTTCAACCGTGCCCGATGAGACGAGTAAATAAACTGTGAACCGGAATACTGCAATCGACGAAGATTGCCCTTCCCGCGCTCAGATGGCCTTGATCTGCTTGACCACTGCCGGCCTGGCCTTCCGGAAGACCCTGTAGCCGCAGATGCACTTGACCTCTGGGAGCTTCGACAGCTCTTCCTGCGTGGTCCTGGTGCCGCACCTGACGCACTCGTAGACCGCTCCTGCGAAGACCTTCGCTGGCTGTGACTCCTTCGGTGCTGGGGCTGCGGGTGGAACTTCGCTCAATCTTGAGCGTCGCCCGAGTCCGCTCGTATTTCTGCTTTCCCCCGTCAGGGGGACCCGCGCTGTCTGGAGAGCGATATCCTCACGATCGCGAAGAAGAACCTCACCGCGTCCCTCAGCCTCAGCTTGGACTTCCCAGCCGCCCTGCTGGCGAAGACGTAGGGGACCTCGGCGACCTTTGCGTGGCCCTTGAGGAGGTGGAGGGCGACTGGCTGGAACTCGAAGCCCCTTGCCGGCAGGCGGGCGGACGCGACCTCCCTCGCCGCCTCCCTCGTGTACGCCCTGAGCCCCGAGGTGGCGTCCCTGACTTTGAGCCCGAGCATGAACCTCGCATAGGCGTTCGCGCCCCGGCTGACCA
>DAIDAO010000037.1 GCA_027310575.1 bacterium
ATCGCCCTGAAGGAAGTCGGGTCCGAGCCACGGGAAGCCGTACACGTGGGGGACCTCTACGAGGCGGACGTGGTCGGCGCGAGGAACGCCGGCATCGAGGGGGTGCTGATCGACAGGGACGGCTCGCAGTCGGGCGTCGACTGCCCCCGCATCGAAAGCCTCTCCGAGATACAGCACTATCTGAACTGATGCACGCGGCCCGCAGCGGGGCGCCTCCAGCCTATCCCTTGACTGGGCTGAAGCCGGCGCAGAGCATCCCGAAGTAGGTGGGGACCTGGTAGGAGAGGAATTCCGCCTTCATCGGGGCTTCGGCGAGGGCTCCAGCCAGCATCGCAATCTGCCAAAGGCTGTCTGGCTTCGCCGCTTCGACGAGCTCGGGCTCTACCCGCATCAGCGAACCGAGCCTATCCGCCTTGACCGCGTCCACCACCATGCGGTCGTACTCAGCAGCCCTCCTATCGAACCCGTACGGCCCGTTCTTCTTGTGCGCGTGGGCTTGGTCCGCGCTCGCAACGAAAGCGACGCGCTTCCTCTCCCCGCATGCGACCTCAGCGACCGCCCTTCCGAACTCGAAGTTCTGTTCAAGTGGGATGCCCCTGGACGGCGTCACGATCACCACCCTGCTCTTCAGGGCCGCCCCCCTCAGCAGGAACCAGAGCGGGACGAGCGTCCCCCAGTCCATCGCCAGGTCGGAAAGCGGCCCTTCAAGCGCTCCGTAGTTGGCCGCCACCACAGGGAGCCCCCTCCTTTCGGCGGCCTCGACCACCTTCTGTGAGAGTCCCAGGTCGCAGGCCACTTTCAGTCTGACGACCCTCCTTCCCTCGGTCACGCTCCCGGACGAGTGCGCCGACGTGACGACCCCGATGTGCTTCTGCAGCCTGAGGTTGTGCGGCGTAGCGATGACGATGGTGTCTGGCTTCGCAGCCTTCATTTCGAGCGAGAGCGACCTCATCGCCTTCCTCGTCGGCCCGAACAGCCTGAGCCTACTCCCGGCCAGCGCGGGAATCAGCTCCCCACCATGGGGAGCGATGCAGGCGTAGACGAGGGGCACGGTCCGCTGCCGCTTCGCGACGATATTTCAGGCGTTCTTTTCCAGGTAGTGCCTGATTCCCATCGCCGACGTCCTGACTGACACCTTCGCGTAGATTGGCAGCTCGGCGACTCCGGCGTCCCTCTTCACTTCGGCTTCCATCTCCTCCGTGATCTCGTCGAGCGAGGCTCCCTTCCTCCAGAGCGCTTTCACCTGATCGACCCACGACTGCACCAGCTCCACAGTCCTGTCGAAGACCCATCCGACGTCCGTTCTTCTCCCGAAGTGAGGGACCAGGAGCTCCGACGGGGTCGTCTGTCTGAGGTTGCCCACCGTCGCGACGAGCTCGTCTGGCCTGAAGCTGGGGGGCGGCGTGGTGGGGATGAGGGCCTTCATCCCTGGATAGACTATCCCGACCGCGTCGGCCGTCAGGAGAGCCTTCGTCCTGTCGAGCATGACAGAGATCTGATGAGGGGCGTGTCCGGGGGTGTGAATCAGCGTGGCTGTCACCCCATCCCCCAGGTCCAGGTGGTGCTCCTCCCCGACCGAGGTCACCCTTTCTGCCGGGATTGGCTCGGGGACCCCATAGAGCTCCATTATCGCCTTGCCGAAGACCATCGTCGACGACTCGACGAGCCTGGCCGGGTCGACAAGGTGCGGCGTGCTCCTCTCGTGTGCTATCACCTCCACATTGGGCATCTCCTTCACGAGCCGGCCGGCCGCCCCTGCATGGTCGAGATGGACGTGGGTGGGTATCAGGTACCTGACATCCGTGGGCATCACCCCCACTTCGGCGAGCCCGGCCAGCACGTTCTGGTAGGACGACGCGTATCCGCAGTCGACCAGGGTCGGCTTCGGCCCCTTGACAAGGTAGGCGCTGACCGTTCCCGGCTGCCCCAGGGCGTAGGTGTCGAGCATGTACACTCTTTCGGATACCTTCGTGGCGTACAATCCCAACACCTATCGTGGGCCCTTCGGGTTCCCGAACTCGTACGCCAGCATGGCGAGGGACGCCGCCCCGTACTTCAGCACGTCCTCGTCCACCTTGAACCTCGAGCTGTGGTTGGGATAGACGCACCCTTTCGACGCGTTGTTGGTCCCGAGGAAGTAGAATGTCCCTGGCGCCTTCTGCAGGAACCGGGAGAAGTCTTCGCCCCCAAGGATGGGGTCGACCTCCTTGACCTTGATGCCCGCCATCTTCCTCAGCACCTTCACCGCCTCCCTGGTGGTCCGTGGGTCGTTGACTGTGACCGGGTACGCGTCTTGTTCGAACTCGACTTCGGCAGTAGCTCCGAAGGACCTGCATACCCCCTTCGCGACCTCTTCGACCTTCTTCTTGGCGCGGCTCCTCGTCCCTTCATCGAGGGTCCTTATGGTCCCCTCGAGGGTCGCCTGGTCCGGGATTATGTTCTCCTTGGTCCCCGAGTGGACTGCGCCGACCGTTATCACGAACGGGCGTATGGGGTCGATCATCCTCGCGGAGATCCCCTGCAGCGCGAGTATGACGTGGGCTGCGACGTAGATGGGGTCTATCGTCTCGTGGGGGGCCGATCCGTGTCCGCCTCTGCCTACGACCTTCACCTTGAACGTGTCGGGGGCTGCCATGAAGGAGCCCTCCCTCACCCCGATCTCGCCTGACTTTTGATTGTTCGAAATGTGGAGGCCGAACACGAAGTCCACCTTTGGGTCCTTCATGACCCCTGCTTCGATCATCGGCAGCGCCCCGCCCCTCCCCCCGTGCTCCTCGGCCGGCTGGAAGAGGAACTTCACTGTACCGCTCAGCTCGTCCCTGTTACCAGAAAGGATCCTGGCTGCTCCCAGCAGCATCGCAACGTGCGTGTCGTGGCCGCAGGCGTGCATGACGCCATCCACCTTCGAACGGAACTCCACGTCAGCCATCTCCTGGACCGGGAGGCCGTCCATGTCGGCCCTGAGCGCGACAACGCGCCCCTTCTTCGATCCCTTCAGCGTTCCCACCACGCCCGTCCCGCCCACTCCTCTCTTCACGCCTACGCCCATCGACTCCAGCCTCTCCGCCACGAACCTCGAAGTCGCTTCTTCATGGTAGGCCACCTCCGGGTGCTGGTGGAGGGCGCGTCTGTTCTTGACTATCTCAGGTTCGGCGCGCTTCGCCTCGGAAAGGAAGTCCACGGGCCGCGCCACCGGGCGCGCTCATAAAAAATCTCTCGATGGGCCGCACCAACAGGCCCCGGAACGCGCGGCCCTGACCACGAGACGCGTCCGGGGTTTCTTCCGGCGTCCCCACCGTAGGCTGAAGGCTCAGGCTTTTAGGGCAACTCCGTCATGGCCTTGCGATGGCGCTTTCAGACGCCTCGAAAGCCGGCGTAGCAATCTTCGTGGGCGCTGTGCAGTTCAGCATCGGCCTTGTCCTCGCTGAGATTTACTATCCTAACTACAACGTCTCGCTCAACTATGTGAGCGACCTGGGGGCGACCTGCCCCGGCGGCGGTGCCGCCTGCGTGATCAACCAGCCCACCTCGATGATCTTCAACACCTCGATCGTCATCTTGGGCCTGCTCATCCTGGTCGGCGCGTACTTCCTCAACCGCGCCTTCCACTGGAGGCCAGCGACTATCCTGATCGCCCTTGCCGGCATCGGCGCGCTCGGGGTCGGCCTGTTTCCGGAGACCACCGGGATTTGGCACCAACTCTTCTCGCTCGTCGTCTTCCTCTTCGGCGGCCTGTCTGCCATAGTCACGGCGAGGTTCCAGAAGAAGCCGATGCTCTACTTCTCAGTCATCCTGGGCCTGGCCACGCTCATCGCCCTCCTCCTCTACATGGCCGGGGACTACCTCGGCCTGGGTGCAGGGGGGATGGAGAGGATGGTGGTCTATCCGATGCTGGTCTGGTCCATCGGGTTCGGCGGCCACCTGATGGCTATAGAGCACTGACGCAGGAAAGGGCGACAGCGCGTCCGAACGTGGAGGTGGAGCCGCCGCGCAAGTTGATTGTTATTATCGAATATTAGAACTAGGCTTATATTGGGAGCCTTCACTTCCGTGAAGCGGAGCACTGAAAAAGTGTCCCAACCATCGTCAGCTGACTGGGCGAATCCAGCCGTAATCGGACTGATGGGCTTCGGAATGACGACCATGCTCACGGGGCTGAACGTGGCGGGCTACTATCCTGGCGGAGCGAACCTTGCCCTCGCGTTGATCTGGGGGGGCGGGGCCCAGTTCGTCGCCGGTTGGGTGGCCCTCAAGAAAGGAAACATCTTCGCAGGATCTGCATTCACCGGATACGGCGCGTTCTGGATCGCGCTGTTCCTCCTCAGCAACCCGAGCGTCGGCCTTCCGGCGACAACGAACATCCTAGGCTTCTGGTTGGTCTGGACCCTCTTCACCCTCACCTTCCTCCTCAACGCATGGAAGCACGGCCCCGGTATCTTCGTCGTCTTCCTCCTCCTGTTCATAGCCTACCTCCTGCTCGACGCGATAGCGGCCGGGGCGACGGGGATCACGACCGCCTCCGGGTGGGAGATCTTCCTAGACGGACTCGTCGCCTGGTACGTGGCAACAGGAATCGAAGTCGAAGCCCACTACGGCAGAAAGATACTGCCATTCTGACAACCTCTCACCGTTTTTTCTCCTAGGCGTCCGCTGCGCACCCAGCCCCCCCGAGGTCCGGGCTGACCTGCTAGGTCGCGCGCGATCCGGACAGCTCCTCGACCACCGCTCCCCAAGCCGCAGCGACGTTGGCCGGGTCGTACCCTCCGCCCCCCATAGCCAGTATCCTCCCCTCGCACACTTCGTGGGCTAGCCTGTGGAGCTTCCTGCAGGCGTAGGCATGGGCAGCAGCGCTGTAACGCAGGTCCGCGATGGGGTCCCCTGCCAGGCCGTCGGCCCCGCACTGAAAGAAGATCATTTCGGGCTTCGACCTCCGGACGAACTCTTCGACCCTGTCGAAGGCCTCGACGAACTCTGCATCTCCAGCGCCAGGGGGCAGGCCGACGTTCAGCTTGGTCCCGGCGCCGAACCCCGTTCCGGTCTCGTTCGCGCTCCCGGTCCCAGGGTACAGATACCTCCCGTCCTCGTGTATGTCGCCGATGACGACCCTCGGGTCAGGCTCGAACTCATAGTAAACCCCGTCCCCATGGTGGGCGTCGATGTCGACATAGGCGACGCCTCTGAGCTTGTAGTCGCCGAGCGCCCTCGCTATCGCAATGACGCTGTCGTTGAAGACGCAGAAGCCCCTCGCTTCGGCAGGCCCTGCGTGATGGAGTCCGCCGACGGGATTGAAGAAGTGGTCGACCTTCCCACCCATGATCATCCTGAGGCCGTTGAGGGTGTTCCCCACGGGGAACAGGGACGCTTCGAAGATCCCCTCGAAGGCCGGGGTGTCGCCTGTGTCGGAGAGGCCCACACCCGTGATAGAGGCCTCCTTCACCTGGTCGACGTACTCCTGCGTGTGAAAGACCAGAAGGTCTCGTTCGCTCCCGGCGACGGGTCTCACGAGCCGGGAACGGCGCCCAGCCTTCTTCGCCCTCCCCCACCCGTCCACGAGTTCGGCGAAGCGGGTCAAGCGCGACGAGTTCATCGGGTTGCCTGCTGGGAACGAATACAGAAACGACTCCTGGCCGAAAGACACGCCCAGCTCGCACTCCAAGAGTCCCGCTCCTGGAACCGAGACGTCGCGGGCCAACGGAAATTGTTTGCCCCCTGTCAACAGCCGGGAGTGAACATCCACCTCTCCTGAAACTCGGCTATCGTTACGGGGTCGATCGACGTCGGGAAGCGGATGCGGATGAGGTCAGGCTCCACTTTCTCAGACGTCGGGAAGCCCATGGTCCTCACCATCTTGATCATCCGCGTGTTGTTCCATCCAATCACTGCTTCGAACATGGTGACCCCGTCGGCATTGGCCGCCCGCGCGATGCTCTCGATCAGCCTCGTCCCCAGCCCCTTCCCCTGGTAGCCATCGAGTATCAGGACGCCCACCTCCGCAGCCTCCCCTTCCGACTTGTAGTACGCCGCGTGCCCCACGATGACGTTGCCCTTAACGGCCACGAGGCTCAGCCCTCCTGGCCTGGGCAGGAGCTGACTGACGATCACCTGCCTGTCCATCCCTGTGGCGAGGAAGCGGAAATAGACCGTGTCTTCAGAGAGGCCCTCGACGAACCGCTCGAGCTCTTCCCTGTCTCCGTCCCTGAGCTCCCGGATCGTGACCCCGGTCCCGTCTCTCAGCGTGAACTCGGATCCCCTCCTCGCCAGCGGGACCTGCAGGTCTGATGCCGTCAAGCCAGGCCGCGTGGACGCGGACCGGCCTTTAAGCACCGGATACGATTCTCAGGCCTTGTAACGGCCGGAGCCTCTAGGCTGTCTGGACCTGTTTCCGAATCGTCTCGACGATGTCGGGGTTTGCCAGCGTTGTGATGTCCCCGTAGTCCTTCCTGTCAGAGATGGAGACGAGGACACGCCGCATGATCTTCCCAGACCTCGTCTTTGGAAGGTCTGGCACTATGTACACCGTCCTCGGCTTCGCGATCGGCCCTAGCCCCTTGACGACGTTCTCCCTGATCTTGTCTTCAAGCTCCTTGGACGCGCTGTTCCCAGGCTTCAGCGAGACGTACACCACCGGGATGTGGCCGCGCAGCTCGTCGGCGACCGCCACAGCCGCAGCCTCCGCGACTTCAGGGGTGGTCAGGACCGCGTTCTCCAGCTCCTTCGTCCCGAGCCTGTGACCCGCCACCTTGATGACGTCGTCGACCCTCCCCAGGATGCGGAAGTACCCGTCGGCGGCCAGGACAGCCCCATCGCCGGAGAAGTAAGGCCAGTCATGCCAGTCCTTGCTGTCCGGGTTCCTGTTGTACTTCGAGTAGTACACCTTCACGAACCTCTCCGGGTCCCCCCAGATGGTCTGCATGATCCCCGGCCAAGGATTGCGGATGCACATGTTTCCAGCCTTGTTCTGTCCAGCCGGGACCTCGTCGCCGTTCTCGTCAAGGATGATTGGGAATATCCCGGGCATCCCTGGCCCTGCGCTGCCAGGCTTCATCGGCGAAATCGCCGGCAAGGTCGAGCAGAGGAACCCGCCGTTCTCTGTCTGCCACCACGTGTCCGTGATCGCCGCCTGCTTCCTCCCGACGACGTCGTAGTACCACATCCATGCTTCCGGCTCGATCGGCTCTCCGACCGTGGTCATCGTCTTGAAGTGCAGGTCGTACTTCGACGGCTCGTCCGGACCTGCCTTCCGCAGCATCCTGATGGTGGTGGGAGCGGTGTGGAAGATGTTCACTCCGAGCCGTTCCGCTATCCTCCACGGCCTTCCCGGGTCCGGGTACAGCGGGACCCCTTCGTACATCACGGACGTCGCAGCGACTGCGAGCGGGCCGTACACGATGTACGAGTGGCCGGTGATCCAGCCGATGTCTGCGAAGCACCAGTAGACGTCCTCAGGATGGATGTCCTGCACGTACTTCGACGTCCCGGCTACATATGCCAGGTATCCTCCGGTCCTGTGCTGGGCTCCCTTGGGTCTCCCCGTCGACCCGCTGGTGTACATGAGGAATAGAGGGGCCTCGGCGTCCATCGAGACGGGAGCTATCGTCTTGCCGCGGAAGGGCTTGATCAGGTCGTCAACGAAGTAGTCGCGCCCTTCGACCATCGGGGACTGGGAGACGTATCTTCCCGGGTGGCGCCTCCAGACGAGCACCTTCCTGACCTCGACTCCGAGCTTCTTCGCCTCCTCCACAGTCGTGTCGGCTTCCTTCTTCTTGTCGATCAGCCCCCCGTTCCTGTAGTATCCGTCAACCGTGACCAGCACGTCGCTCTTGGAGTCCTCCATCCTTTCGGCGCACGCCCTGGCGCTGAACCCGCCGAAGACCTGGTTGTGGATGATGCCCAAGCGCGCGGCTGCGAGCATCGAGATCGGGAGCTCAGGGACCATCGGCAGATGGAAGGTCACTCTGTCCCCCGCCTTCAGCCCGGCGGACTCCAGGACGAGCGCGAACTCGTTCACCCTCCTGTACAGCTCTTGGTATGTGATGGCCTGGGTCGCTTCGCTCTCCGGCTCAGGCACCCAGATCAGTGCCGCCTTGTTCCTGTACTTCGGGAGGTGCCTGTCCACGCAGTTGTAGCTGGCGTTGAGCTTCCCGCCCACGAACCACTTCCAGAACGGCGGCTTGCTCGTGTCAAGGACCGTGTGCCACCTCTGGTCCCACGTCAGCATGTCCGCGTATTCTTCGAAGCACTCGGGGAAGTTCTTCTCAGAGAACCTCTCGTAAATCGACCTTTCCTTGACGTTTGCGTGCTGAGCCATGGTCACCGGCGGGTTGATGAGCGGCTCCTCCTTCCAGTGTACTGCTATCTGCGCCTCGGAAATCTCGGCCTCGCTTGTGGCCGTCATTCCTAACAGTCAATGTTAGAACTATTCGAATATTTAAAACTGGCTCCGGACTACCGCCATTGTCTGCCTGAATTCGGGCGATGCTCGAAGCTGTGCTGCAAGAGGCGGAGCGCGTTCCATCCGTCGGTCGACTGACTCCCACATTGCGGCGCTGCTTCTTTCTGCCGGGATCTGATGCGGGGGGTGGGATTTGAACCCACGAACCCCTGAGGGAAAGGATCTCTTCACTTTTCTTAAGTCCTCCGCAGTTGGCCTGGCTTTGCTACCCCCGCGAGCGCTGCGCCGTCGGTTTCCGTTATTAATCTTGGAACGGCTCTAGCCCACGCGCCCGAGCAGCGTCTTCAGGCTCTTCGTGTTCGCGACGTCCTTGGCCTCGAGCCACGCCCTCCGCGCCACCGTTACTCCGTACGAGACGTTGTCCAGTTCCCCCACAGAGTGCGCGTCCGAGTCGACGACTATGGGGACCCCCTCCTCCGCCGCCCTCTTCGACCAGACCTCGTCCAGGTCCAGCCTCTGGGGCTCCCCGTCGATCTCCAGCATCTTGCCGTTCTCCTTGGCCGTCGCTACCACCTTGGCGAGGTCTATCGGGTTCCCTTCCCTCCTTCCGATCAGCCTGTTCGTCGGGTGGCACAGGAAGTCGACCGACGGGTGCGAGAGGGCCTTCACCGCCCTCTCCGTGAGCTTCCGCGCGTCCTGCCTGAAGTTCTGATGGAGGGAGGCACCCACCAGGTCGAACTCGTCCAGGAGCTTCTTCTCGAAGTCGAGCGACCCATCGCTCTTGATCTCCAGCTCCACCGCCTTGAGTATCCGGAAGGGCGACAGGCGGTCGTTCAGCTTCTCGATTTCCCTCCACTGCTTCCTGAACCTCTCCTCGGATAGGCCGTTGGCCACCCTGACCGAGACCGAGTGGTCTGTGATCGCGATGTATTCGTAGCCCCTGTCTCTCGCAGCAGTCGCCATCTCCTCCAGAGTCGCGGAGCCGTCGCTCCAGGTCGTGTGCATCTGCAGGTCGCCCCTCAGGTCGTCGAACTTGACGAGACGCGGGAGGCCCCTGTTCCGGGCTGCGTCGATCTCGCCTCTGTTCTCCCTCAGTTCGGGTGGGATGTAGTCCATCCCGAGCTTCCTGTACACCCCTTCTTCCGTCTCCCCGGCGAGCCTGCCACCCGCCCTGTCGAAGAGCCCGTACTCGTTGAGCTTCCATCCCCTCTCTATCGCGAGGTTCCTGAGGGCGATGTTGTGGTCCTTCGACCCAGTGAAGTACACCATCGCGGCTCCGTACTCCTCCTCTGCGAACAGCCTCACGTCCACTTGGACCCCGTCTTCGAGCTTGACGCTCGTCCTCTTCGGGCCGCTCTCGATCACCTGCGCGACCCCCGGGCACCCCTTGATCGCTTCTACGACCTTCGGGTCGGTCGAGATGAGGTCCAGGTCCCCCACAGTGCTCTTACCCCTCCTCAGGCTCCCGGCCATCCCCACCCTGATTCCCAGCGCCCCGAAGTAAGACGCCATCTTCTGGAACGCCCCCTCGGCTTCGGGGAGCAGCATCCTCTTCTCGAAGCTCTCCAGCCTCTCTATCCCCAGGCGGAACGACTCCCTCACGGTCGGCCCGAACTCGTCGTCGAGCCTCCCTTCCGCCAGCGCCTTCCTGAGCTCGTCGACGCTCGTTATTCCCAGGTCGTGCGAAAGATGGTAGGCGGTCCGAGGCCCTATCCCCTGGACCTTCATCAGGAGGGGCACCCCGGCTGGGGTCTTCTCGCGCAGCCTCTCCAGGAGCTGTAGCTTGCCCGTCCTCAGGAACTCGTCAATCTTCTTGGCTATGCCTTCGCCCACATACTTGATCTCCTCCAGCTTCTTCTCCTTCCAGAGCTGCTCCACCTCCTCGTCCATGTTCCTGATGCTTGTGGCAGCCCGGTGGTAGGCGATCACCTTGAACCTGTCCTCGCCGTTCGCCTCGACGAGCTCGCCCAGCCTGTCCAGAAGCTCGGCGACTTCGCTGTTTCTCAATCCGGACCTCCAAAGGCAAGAGAGTTTTTTAAAGGCAGTCTGGACTCCTCAGCCACTTGCCGGTGTATCAGAAGGCGTTCGTCCTCATCAAGGTCGCACCGGGTCATGAGGAGGACGTCGTCGACTCGCTCATGAAGATCCCGGACGTGAGAGAAGCGCACATCGTCCCAGGCGACTGGGACATCCTCGCGGTCATCAGCAGCGAGAAGGAGATAGTGGTCCCCAGCGACGAGAAGGTCTACAGGCTTGTCCTGCAGAAGATCTCCAAGATAAGCCACGTCCAGGACACGAACACGCTCGTGTCTCAGTTCGCGAGGACGAAGTAGCTACTTCCACCAGCCGTATTCTTTGGGAGTGTCGGTTATCGCCACGCCCTTCTTCCCCTCCACCAGGACGTCGTCCTCGATCCTCACGCCGAGCTTCCCCCTGATATAGACGCCCGGCTCCACTGTGAAGCACATGTTGGAACCGAGCCTCTCCTTGCCACCCTCCACGATGTAGGGGGCCTCGTGGACCTCGAGCCCGAGGCCGTGGCCCGTCCTGTGTATGAAGAACTTCCCCATCTCGGCCCTCTCCAGCACCCCCCTGGCGGCGCCGTCGACGTCCCCGACCCGGGCCCCCAGGGCAGCCCTGTCGATCCCCGAAACCTCCGCCTCGAGGACCTTCCCGTAGACCTTCTCCACGTCCCGGGACGCGCCGATGCAGAACGTGCGGGTGATGTCAGCGTAGTATCCCTGGTAGACTGAGCCGACGTCGATGATTATGCTCTCCCCCCTGCCTATCTTCCTCTCCGACGGGAGCCCGTGGGGGTCTGCGGCCCTGGGCCCCGACTGGACCAGCATGTCGTCCACCTTCGTCGCGCCTTTGGCGTAGATCACGTCCGTCGCAGCCTTCGCCAGTTCGAGCTCGCTCATCCCTTCCTTCAGCAGGCCGGGGAACTCCTCGAACGACCTGCTCAGGATTTCCGACGACTTCTTCAGGAGCCTGACTTCGGCCTCGTCCTTGACCTCGCGGAGGCCCTGGAGTATGGGCTCCGCGTCCGAGAGCCTGGGCGAGGCCCTCTTCGTCACCCTGTCCAGGAAGAGGAAAGGGACCTTGCCTTCGACCCCCCACTTCCCCTTCATCGCCACGCCCTCGATAGCCTCGGCCACAGCGCCTCCGGAGCCCTCGGAGTCGGTCCAGGGGTGGATCCTCATCCTGAGAGGGCAGTCCCCGTACGGCCCTGCCTCCAGCGCGGGCGCCACCAAGTGCGGCTCCCCGCGGGCCGGGACGAAGAGCATGAAGGGGCGCTCGAGCAGCAGGGAGTTGACCCCGGTGAAGTACCGCATGTTCGGGCCAGGCACTATTATCGCCCCCCGGAGCCCCTTGACCTCGAGCTCGTCCTTCAGCCTCTCGACCCTCTGAGCGTGCACGCCTTCCTTCGTCATGCTCGCGATGTGCGTTAGGAGCCATCGTTAAATGTAGTCCTCTCGGCGGGCCGTTCGTCTTGGGCCTGAAGGAAAGGGTCGTCCTCCCGCTCGCCAAGCGCTGGATCGCGGGGGTCACCATGGACTCCGCCATCGAAGACGCGAAGAGGGCCAACACCAGGGGCATCGGCGCGATCGTCAACTTCCTCGGCGAAGAGATCAAGGACCCGGCCACGGCCGACGCTCACACCGAGGAGTACCTGCGGCTCCAGCAGTCGCTCTTCGACGCTGGCGTCAACGGGTTCGCATCGGTTAAGCTCACCCAGCTCGGGCTCGGCGCCGACGACGAGGGGATGAAGGTCCGGCTTGAGAAGATCGCCTCGAACGCCGAGCGCCTCAGACAGCAGCTCTGGATAGACATGGAGGGGTCTGCGTTCACCGACGTCACCATCAGGACATACCTGGCAGCCCACGAGAAGCACCCTGACATGGGGGTCGCGCTCCAGGCGTACACTCGCAGGAGCGAGGGAGACCTGAAGACAATCCTGGACGCGGGAGGGAAGGTGCGCCTTGTCAAGGGCGCCTACAGGGAGAGCAGGGACTTCGTCTTCGCGACCAGGGCCGAGGTCAGCGAGAACTTCGCAAGGCTGATGGGGATGCTCTTCGAGAGAGGGAGCGGCTTCGCGATAGGCACGCACGACTCTTCCCTCGTAGACAGGGCCAGGTCGCTCGCCGAGTCCAAGCACGCAGAGTTCCGCTTCGAGCTGCTCAAGGGGATCAGGGACGACCTGAAGGACGACCTCGTGAAGTCCGGGTACAGGGTGTCGGAGTACCTCCCCTACGGCGACAGATGGTACGCCTATTCCAGAAGGCGCATCTCGGAGCACCCGAGCAACATCTGGCTCCTCCTCAGGTCCCTCGTCTAGGGACTCGTCTGCGGGTAGCCGGCGTTGATGCCAAGCTCAACAACAATAGACTCCGCCCGCAAAATACCCGACGGGCAATGAAAGGACACAGGTCAAGACAAATGACAGAATATCAAAAGGGACAAGTCTGGGGCGCCCTCCGCAAGGCATGGAAGGGGTACCGGATCGCGAAGGTCCAGGGCGACAACGCCCGCATGAGGGAATACGCGACCCGCATCAGGACCCTCCAGGGCCAGCTTGGCGTTCCACAGGCTTCCTTCCCGAATCTGGGCATGTAGAGGAGCTCCGCTCCTCTCTCCCTTTTTAGTCAGAGTGGCCTAGTTCCTTCTCTATCTCGTCGAGGATGTCTTCGACTACCTGCTTCTGAAGTCCGAGAGACGAACAGATGGCGCCCATGCCGTCGCCGTCTTCTCTTACAAGGTAGTGCAGGACCTTCCTCCTGTCCGCGCCCGGCATCGACGTGGTGATCCTAGCAGCCTCCCGGAGTGCAAGGCTCCTGAGGTAGAGCAGCACCGCCCTCTCCTCCTCCATCTCCTTGAGCTTCCTGTCGACCTCGGCGACCACGCGGGTCAGGGGCCTTATCCTGGTGGCTGCGTCCGGATACCTGAGCACCTCGCTAATCTGCGTCATCATCTGCGCGTGCTCGTCTGTCTCCTGGACCCCCGGGAGCGCCCCGAACGAAAAGATCCTGGCCCTGAACCTATTCGGGGCGAGATCGAGCGTGACCGAGAAGCTCTTCTTCAAGAGGTACTCCTTCCTCTGCGGACCCCGCGGGCTGTCCTGAGAGACCGTGCTGACCAGGCCCGCGTCTTCCATCGTGAGCAGGTGCTTCGCCACCAGCTGCTGGCTGATGTCGAGCTCCTTCGAGAGCTGTAACTGGTAGTTGGGCTCCTCGCTGATCTTCGCGATTATCCTCCGTCTTATGGGGTTCTCTACTGTCCCCAGCACGGCGTCGAGCTCAGACTGGCCCAATTGTACTACCGGCGGTCGAAACGACGTGCTGACGTATAAATAAATTCTCGACCGGGGGTATCCCATGAGGCACCACGGCTTCGAGGGCCACGCCCACGGGCCCGCCACGACGGCTCAGCTGTCGGCAAAGACGTGGGTCGACTTCGACAGGCTGTTCGCCTCCAACGGAGGGGTCTGGGGAGGCTGCTGGTGCATGTTCTTCCATTCCCCCGGGAAGTTCGACGCCGGCGCGTACGAAAGGAACAGGGACGCGAAGCAGTCGCTGGTGAGCGAAGGAAGGGCCCATGGCACGATCGTCTACTGCGGAAAGGACCCGGTCGGCTGGTGCCAGTTCGGCCCAAAGGAGGAGCTGTCCCGCATCGACAACAAGCGGGGCTACGCTCCGACCGCTGAGGATCCTTGGAGGATCACCTGCCTGTTCATAGCGCCAAAGCACCGGCGGTCCGGCCTGGCGAAGTTGGCCGTCGCCGCATCGGTCCGCGCCATGAAGAAGCTGGGGGCCAAGGCCGTCGAGGCATACCCCGTGGAGGGGAAGTCAGGCGCGGCCTTCCTGTACTCCGGTACGCCGCATCTCTTCGAGGGCGAAGGCTTCTCGAGGGTGAAGCAGCTTGGGAAGAAAAGTTGGATATACTCCCTGAGCTTCCCCAGCCGCTCGCAGGAAAGGAGCACGAAGTCAACCTGACGCTCAGCAAGACGCTGATAGGAGAGCACGCAGCCGTGGCCAGCGAGCAGCCCCTCGCTTCGCTCGCGGGGTATGACGTGATGCGGAAAGGGGGGAACGCCTTCGACGCAGCCGTGGCCACTAGCTTAGCCCTGGCCGTGACTTTCCATCCAGCTGGCGGGCTCGGAGGCGACTTCTTCGGCATGTTCTACGAAGCGAAGACCGGGAAGGTCCACTGCCTCAACGGGAGCGGATGGTCCCCGTCAGGGCTTACGCTGGAACTCGTGCTGTCGAAGGGGGGCGGGAAGATCCCGGTCTTTGGTCCGCTCACCTGCATGATCCCGGGATACGTCGCAGGCGTCTGCGAGATGCACAGGAAGCTGGGGAGCAAGGAGCTCAAGGAGCTCCTCGGCGCTGCCATCGGGCTAGCTTCCCACGGCTTCCCTGCGGGCGAGGGCATCTGCCGCTCGGTAGCCGGGGCGTACCCCGACCTGCCGGTCGAGGCCAGGAAGGTCTTCGCGCCGAACGGGAGGCCCACGGCGCCGGGGGAGTGGATTAGACAGGAGGCCCTAGGCAGGGTGATCTCCGAAGTCGCCGAGTCGGGGCCCGGAGGGTTCTACGCGGGCTGGCCGGCCGAGAAGATTTCGTCGGCGCTCGATTCCCTAGGCGTCCCGTGCGGGGCATCGGATTTCCGTGACTTCAAACCCGAGTGGGTGTCCCCTCTCACCCTCGACTACCGTGGCACCAAGGTCTACGAGGTGCCCCCTAACAGCATGGGGGCTACCAGTCTGCTCATCCTGAAGCAGCTCTCTCAGGGAGCCCTTTCGGGGACCGGTCCGCTCTCCAGGGAGAGGATCGAGAGGACGATGCGGGCCGTCCTCCTCGCATACGCCCGAAGGGACCAGATGCTCGGGGACCCGCGCTTCGGCAGCATTGACATGGACTCTTTCCTGGACGTGTCGAACCTGACCGCCGCGGCGGCAGGCCCGGCCAGGAGCGGGGACACCACCGCCTTCTCCGTAGCCGACGCCGACGGGAACCTCGTCTCAGGAATCCAGAGCCTGTTCCACCACTTCGGCTCCAGAGTGTTCGTCCAAGAATGCGGCATCGCGCTCAACAACAGGGGGTCGGGCTTCAGCGCCTCAGGCCCGAACAGGGTGGAGCCCCGCAAGCGCCCCCTCCACACACTTTCATCCCTGATCCTCGAGCGCGACGGCCGCCCATACCTCGCCATAGGCGCCAGCGGCGGGGATTACAGGCCGACCCAGCACGCGCTCTTCGTGACGAACTCGGTCGACTACTCCATGCCGGCCGAGCAGAACGTAGCGCACCCGAGGTTCCTCTGGGACGGAGGGAGGAAGCTGCTCGTCGAGCAGGGGTATGAGCTGCCTGACGGAAGCGCCTTCGACATCCAGAGTCTCCCCATCCCCGGCAGGACGGGGGTCTGTCAGGCGGTCGAGATCTCAGGCAACTATCGGAAGGCGGTGTGCGACATACGCGGCGACGGCGTGCCCGCCGGGTTCTAGACAACAGGGGCGTCCTGGCGGGAGTCCGAAAAAAGGAGAGGTGAGGGTCCGTCGACCCTCATTCCCTACGTTGAACTTGTGCTGGTAGAGTTGGTCTCGGTCTGCGTTACTGTGGTCTCGGCGGTCTGCGTGCCCTGCGGACCCGTGCTCACGACTGTGACATGAACGACCGGCCTCAGGACCGACGCCTGGCCGGGGCTCACGTGGATGTCTCCGGGGACGATGTCCAGGGTAAGGTCAGTCGTCCCGTTGGCTTGGACCGTGAAGTGGACGTTGATCATCAGCTTCCCGTCTGCTACGACCTTCAGCTGAGTGTGGTTGCCGTTTGTCCAGAAGGCTTCGGCGCCGGTTATGTTGAGGATTATCCCTGTGATGTTCCCTGCGGGCACCTTGGGGGACCCAAGGAGGATCCCTGGTCCCTGGAGCTTGGTGAGGTTGACGTTGGTTCCGAGGCTAGACGAGACGTTGAAGACGTACCTGCTCCCAGAGCCCCCTCCTGGGGAGGATGTGCTCGTGGTGTTCCCAGTCGTAGTGCTGCTGGTCGCGTTCACCGCGGTGACATTAGACGAATACTTCAGGGTGATGCTTGTCACGTTGATGAGGAGATACTTCAGCGTCTGATTCTGTGGAGGAGGGTCCGCGAGGTAGATGTTCATCGTGCCTGTCCCCGCGCTTCCCAGACCCGAGCTGCTCGACGAGTGGTTGGAGAGACCTGGTAGGTAGACTGTGTACGCGTACGCCGACACCCCCATGGTGGCCAGCAGAACGAGTACCCCAATCGCGACTACTTTGTTCATTTCTCAGGACCGTCCGCCATGCTTCTCATCTTAATCCAACGCTATTGAACGGCACGGAAAGCGGAATTAAACGGCCCGCAGGCGGGCGATGAAACGGAGGAGCTCGATCCGGGCCTTGTACGCCCGAGACCGACCCGGCGCCTGCTCCTTTTCGCCCGGCGGCCCCGATAGCGGCTTGGGGCGTCTAGGCCGTGACCTGAACGGAGAAAGTCACCGAAATGGGCTGGAGTCCGTTGGCGCTCAGAGTGAACACGCAGTTGCTGTACTGGCCTGACTGAGAGGGCGCCTGGACGGTCAGGGTGAGTACGATCGTGTTCGGAACCACGCTCCCGACCGAGACGGCGTTGCTTGAACAGGGGACGGGGGTCGCCGACCCGCTGTTGACAGACTCGCTGCAGCTCAGGAAGGCGAACTTCGTGAAGTCGCCGGAAGACACGAGCGTCGCGCTGGAGTAGGTCGCGCTCCCCGAGTCGTAGATGTACACATAGCACGTGAACGTCGAGCCCGCTGTCACTCGGTCGCCGGCGCACGAGGGATTCGGCATGCTTACGCTCTGTGAGGGGGCCGTGGCCGTGCTTGTGGTCGTCGACGTGGAGGACGTGGACTGCGTCGGTGTCGTCGCAGCAGACGAGGTGAACGAAGTCGAGGCGCTCGACGTGAACGAGGTCGTCGGGCCGACGGTCGAGGTGCCGCCGGGCGCGCTGAACCCGGAAGCGAAGAAGTAGAAGACCCCGCCAGACAGGAAGAGCATGCCGATGAGGAACGCCACCTTGACCGCCCGGGTGCCCCCTCCCTTCTCGTCGCGGAGGGTCTCTCTCACCCTGAACGCGACGTAGAGGGCGAGCCCCGAAAGGAGGAGGATCGCCACTGCCAGGGCCAGGACGGTCCCGACGATCGTGTAGTCCGAGGGTACGGCCATCACATGCTCACCGCGCCGGCTTCTCCCACTTCATACCGAGGCTGAGGACCTCTTCCATGAAGGCGGCCGCACGTATGCCGTCCAGGAAGGTGCTGTAGAAGATGAGCAAAGGGCTGACTATCACCTGCCAGGGCTTCCTCTCCGTGTCGAAGGCGATGGCGGAGATGGCGACGAACGTCTGGATCGCCCAGTAGCCGGCGAGGCCGTACAGGACCGGCGCCCAGTCCCCTGTCACATATCCCGCAAGCACCGCGAAGAGCGCCAGGAACAGGTTGATGATCGGCGCGATAGTGTCGTACCACATGTAGGGAATCCCGTACAGGCCGGCAACGCCGTACCGCTTCCTGAAGAACATGTCCTCGTGCTTCGCGAGCACCTGCATCATCCCCCTGTACCATCTGCGCCTCTGCTTCAACAGGTCCTCGACCCCTTTCGGCGCGATCGTGTACGCTATCGCCCTGTCCTCGTACTCCACCCTGTACCTCTCCCTGAGTATCGCCAGGGTCATGTCGAAATCCTCTGCGAACGTGTGGGGCGAGAAGTAGCTCACCCTCTCCACCGCCTCCTTCCTGAATGCCGCGATCGGCCCGGGGACGATCATGACAGTGGCCAGCACCGACTGCCCCTTCCTGCTCAGCGCGATCCCGGTCGTGTACTCCACCTCCTGCAGCCGCTGGAGGAGCCCCTTCGGCCGGTCCACCTTGACGTTCCCTGAAAGCGCCCCGAGCCTGGGGTCTGAAGCGAACCTGCGCGCCAGCGCGGTCAGCGCCCCGCGGTTCAGGCGGGTGTCCGCGTCCACCGTGAGTATGACCGTCCCTGAAGAGGACCTGATGCCAGCGTTGAGCGCCTCCGCCTTCCCCCTGTTCTCTTGGTGGACCACCTTCACGTTCGGGCCCTCGTACTTCTTCGAGATCTCGAGAGTCCTGTCGGTCGACCCGTCGTCGACCACGACGACCTCGTAGTCGCCGTAGTCCTGGGAGAGCAGCGATTCGATGCTGGAGGCGATGCTCTTCTCCTCGTTGTAGGCAGGGACTATCACCGACACCCTGTCCGTCGGGGTGGCGCCAGTGCC
Source organism: bacterium (assembly GCA_027310575.1). Lineage (GTDB taxonomy): Archaea > Thermoproteota > Nitrososphaeria > Nitrososphaerales > Gagatemarchaeaceae > UBA183. The sequence goes on from DAIDAO010000037.1 coordinate 18,679, forward strand.
GCGCCTGAAGTTGTAGGCGATCGACAGGAACCACAGGCTGAACACTCGGACCAGGGCTACCACGAGCAGGCCGAGGAAGACGAGGAGTGTGAATTCCAATCGATATTCCCCTGGTTTCTCGCTTCCGTTCAGGAGACTGGCCGCTGCCCGATTTTAACCCACATATTTGGACACCAGACTCACGGGCGTTCCGGCATGCGATGAGACGCGCAACGTCCCGGCAGGATGAAGGACGGCCACTTCTGGACGCTGTCCGAGGTTCCGGCTCGTTGAGCCCAGCCATGCCCGTCATAGTTCCGTGGCCCCCGGCCGCTTCGTGGGGCCTAATCCCTTAGGCGGCAGCTTTAACGAATGTTAGTTATACCCGAGCGCGTTGCGACCGCCGTGGACCATCAGGACAGATACGTCGGGGACCCCGCTGTTCGTCTGTTGGGAGACCACGAAGGCCTGCCTCCTCGCCTGCCGTCACTGCAGGGCTAGGGCGATCCGGAGGCCACTCGAGGGCGAGCTTGACCGGCGTCAGGGAATTGCGCTCATCGACCAACTCTTGGAGTTCGACGAGCCTTACCCGGCTCTCCTCATGACTGGAGGCGACCCGCTCATGCGGCCAGACTTCTTCGAGCTCGTCGAACATGCGAAGAGCAGGGGCCTCTACGTCGCGGTCGCCGCGAGCGTGACGCCGCGGCTGAACGAGGAGTCGATCCTGCGCATGAAGGACCTCGGCGTCGACATAATGTCGGTCAGCCTCGACGGGGCGTCCCCGCTCACCCACGACAGGCTCCGGGGCGTCCCAGGCACCTGGGAGGCTACCGTGCGGGCGCTCAAGCTCGCGAGGGACGCGGGGCTGAGGGCGCAGGTCAACACCACGGTCATGAGGAGCAACGTCGGCGAGCTGGCCGACATCTTCCACATAGCCAGAGAAGCAGGCTCGGTCGCATGGGAGGTCTTCTTCCTCATCCGGACGGGCCGGGGCGCTTCGCTGGAGAGCCTTCAGGCGGCCGAGTGCGAGGAGGTCATGCACTTCCTCTATGACGCCTCGCAGTACGGGCTCCCAGTCAGGACTTCCGAGGGTCCGAGCTTCAGGAGGGTCCGAGTCGAGCGACAGAAGGCTGCAGGCTCGCCAGCCGGAGGAACATACCAGGGGCTTTCACGGCGGCTGCGGGCGCTCGAGGGCGCTCCCACGCCGCAGCCTTCGGTCAGACCGACGCAGACGAGGGACGGGAAGGGCCTCATGTTCGTCGGGTACAACGGCGAGGTCTTCCCGAGCGGGTTCCTGCCGCTGAGCGCCGGCCGCGTCCCGGATGAGAGGCTCGTCTCAATCTATAGGTCGAACCAGCTCTTCGCGAGCCTGAAAGACGCGTCGATGCTGAAGGGGAGATGCGGAAGGTGCGAATACCGGGAGATCTGCGGGGGTTCGAGGTCCAGGGCCTTCGCCGAGCTGGGGGACCCGCTGGGGGAGGACCCCGCCTGCCCGTATGTACCGAGGTCCAACACCGCAGTGCCGACCATGACGTGAGGTCTAGTCCCACGTCAACATCATTGATGGGCTACGATTCAGATCATCGAGGAAGATATCTTTGCGTCTGCCTCCCATGTCTGGTTGCAGTTTCCTGACGACGGCCAATATTGAATCAGCCTTCTCCTCGGGAAACGACAACTCAATGGTGTCGGTGTATGGGCCACCCTCTCTTTGAATCCTCTCAGGTTCATCTAATACATCGCCAACCTTCACAATGGTCGCCCCTGCAGCATAGAGTTCCTTCACAGCCTCGACTGCCTCGGCGGTCGTCGCGAAGCGGTTTGTCGCAAGGGCAGACTTGTTACCGTTACGCTGCAGCCACGACAAGGCTTCGAATTCAGTCGGTCCCAACTTCATTGGAGTGCGTCCCACCAACCCTGGGATAAGCCTTGAAGCCAAGGTTGACTCTCATGGAAGCTTCGGCGAGGTATTTCATCGCCACCACTCCGCCAGTGTCCATGCTGTCTAGGAGGCGGAATCTCGCTATAATACAAAGGCCTTCGCACGCGCCCTCGCAGGTGGGGTCTGGCGAAAGTGGGACAGCACCGGCTTAACAAACGCTAAATATAATGAGCTCTGGCCGCCGGCGAATCGTCAATGGGTGCGCCCAAGGGGGGAGCTGGACACGCCATGCATGATTGGGGCGAAGAACCACCAGCGCCTTCCCTCGTCTTAGTCGGTACGTCCTTCCGGACCGCAGGGATAGCCACGAGGGAGCGCGTAGCAAGGCGCCTCGCGAGGCCCGGGCAGCCCGATATCCTCTCCGGTGGAGGCAGGATAATGGAGAGCGCTATCATCGAGACCTGCAACAGGCTCGAGCTCTATCTTGTGTGCAGCAGCGCGGAAGAGGCGGCGAGGTCGGCGATGGAGCAGCTCGGCAGGGGCACTCCTTCTGGAAGCTTCTACGTAAAGAGCGGCGCGGACGCGGTCAGGCACCTCTTCAGGGTGGCTTCGGGCCTCGATTCCCCTGTCCTGGGCGAGGAGCAGATACTCGAGCAGGTCAGGGAGGCAGGGAGAACGGCAAGGACCGCGGGGAGCGCGAAGTCGGTCCTCTCCTCGCTCTTCGACGCAGCGTACAGCTCAGGCAGGCGCATACGCGCGTCGTACGAGGTCTCTCCTGAGAACAGGTCGGTCAGCTCGTTCGCTCTGAAGCACGCGCTGGAGGAGGTCGGGGGTCGGCCGGCAAGCGCGCTGCTGATAGGATCAGGCGAGACGGCCAAGCTCGCCGCGCTCAAGCTGAAGGGGTCCACGGTCTACCTCCTCTCGGCCAGGAGGGGGGTCGAGTCCAGGTTCCCGAAAGCGGTGAGGATTCCGAGACGCAGGCTGCGCGAGGCTGCCGAGAAGTGTGACCTGATAATATCGGCCACGAGGCGCCGTCGCTACGTCCTGACCGCAAGAGACCTCCCGAGGGCCAAGAAGGTGGTGGTTCTCGACCTCGGCTTCCCGAGGAACGTCGACCCGTCCGTGGGCGACTTGAAGCTCGTGAGGCTGTACGACCTGGACGCCGTGGCGGAATGGGCCCTTTCCAGGACGCCCATCAGGAACGCTGCCGCAGAGGCATCGGTCGAAGAGGAGACGAAGCGGTTCGCCGCATGGCTCACCGCCAGCAGGCTCACCCCGACCCTCGCCAGCATCTACAGGTGGGCCGAGAGCATAAGGGAGGAGGAAGCCGTCGCAGCTCTCAGGAAGCTCCCGAACCTCTCGGCGCACGACAGGGGCGTCGTCGAGGCCCTCAGCAGGCGGCTCACGGGGAAGCTGATCTCGCCGCACGCCGCGTTCGTGAAGCAGCTCGGCAGCGGAGAGGGGCAGCAGGAGAGGCTTCTCTTGCTCGAGTCGATCTTCAGAGACGGAGGGAAGGCTGCGCAGAAGCCGAAGGTGGGCGCCTGATGGAGGAAAGGCGCGAGGAAGCGCCGGCGGCTGCCCAGCTCGAGAAGAGCTACCTGAAGTACACTTTCTTCAAGGTGTCCCGCGAGTGGAGGTCCCTCGGCGCCGAGGCGAGGGAGGAATCGAAGAGGGAGTTCCTCCAGGTCCTGGAATCTTCCGCGACGGCCCTCTCCTTCTTCTCGCTCGTCGGGCTGAGGGGGGACACAGACTTCATGATCCTGGCGGAATCCCCTAGCCTCGACTCCTTCCAGACGCTCGTCTCAGACGTCCTTTCGACCAAGCTCGGCAGGTACCTCGAGATGCCGTACTCCTACCTGGCGATGACCAGGAGCTCGAAGTACCTCGGCTCTCACAGGCACGCAGGCCAGGAAGGGTCGATGCGCCAGCCCTCCTCCAGCAGGTTCATCTTCGTCTATCCGTTCGTGAAGAAGCGGGAGTGGTACAGGCTGCCGTTCACCGAGAGGCAGAGGATCATGGCTGAGCACTTCAAGATCGGACACAAGTATCCCTCGATAAAGATCAACACGGGCTATTCGTTCGGCCTCGACGATCAGGAGTTCGTGCTCGCCTTCGAAGGGGACGACCCCTCCGAATTCCTCGAGCTGGTCGAGGAACTGAGGAGCTCAGAAGCGAGCATGTACACGGAGCTGGAGACCCCCATCTTCACCTGTCGCCGCGTAGATCCGGCGACCATGCTCTCCCTCCTGGGATAAGGGTCTGCGATGGATGTGCGAGATTCGAGGGGGCGCCGCTCCGAGGCGGAGGCTGCGCTGTGACGCGCGAGGGTTCGCAGTTCGTCCGAGCGTGCCTCCGGGAGGAGACGGAATACACCCCCGTCTGGTTCATGAGGCAGGCGGGAAGGTTCCTGCCTAGCTACAGGCGGATAAAGGGGGCCCGGAACGTGCTGGAGGTCGCCAAGGACCCCGTGCTTGCTTCGGAGGCGGCAGCAGACGCTGTGCGCGCCCTCGGCGTCGACGCAGGGATCATCTTCGCGGACATCATGCTGCCTCTCGAGGCGATGGGGGTCAAGCTCAGGATCGAAGAGGACGTCGGGCCCCTCATCTCGAACCCGATACGCACGTCCGAGGACGTCACCGCGCTCCGCAGGGTGGACCCGGGGGCCGACCTCCCCTTCGTCTACGAGGGCATAGACAGGACCATCCAGAAGCTCGACGGACGGACCCCTCTGATCGGGTTCTCCGGTGCTCCGTTCACCCTCGCGGCCTACATGATCGAAGGTGCGCCGAGCAGGGAGCTCGCGAAGACCAGGTCTCTCATGTACTCCGACCCGGAGACGTGGCGCCTCCTGATGAGAAGCCTGACCGACATGACCAAGGCGTATCTCTCGGAGCAGGTCAAGCACGGCGTGTCCGCTGTCCAGCTGTTCGACAGCTGGGTGGGGTGCCTCTCCCCCCACGACTACCAGCGGTTCGTCTCTCCCTACACCCGCGAGATATTCGCTTCGACTGACACGGTGCCAAGGATCCACTTCTGCGCCGACTCATCCGCGCTACTAGAGGAGTTCCATCGCACCGGGCCTGACGTCCTCAGCGTCGACTGGAGGATACCCATCGACGAGGTCTGGCGTAGGTGCGGTGACGACACCGCAGTCCAGGGGAACCTCGACCCCGCGGCAGCGCTCGCCGGGGGCGCGGAGATGAGGAACCAGGTCGCAGGGATACTGGACAGGGCCAAAGGCCGGAGCGGCCACATATTCAGCCTGGGTCACGGCGTCCTCCGCGGCACAGACCCGGACACTCTCCGCGAGGTAGTGAGCTACGTGCACGAAAGCACCAGGAGGGGAGCCTGACGAAGGGGGTCCTGCTCATGACGTACGGCACACCCAGCTCCATGGAGGGGGTGGCCGAGTACTACACCAACATCCGCGGGGGGCAGAGGCCGTCCCAGGCCGAGATCGACAACCTTCGCAGGCGGTACGAGACGATAGGGGGGACGTCCCCGCTCATCCGGATCACGGAGAGCCTGCGAGGCAAGCTCCAACGCCGCCTCGCGGCCGAAGGCTCGGAGACCCTCGTCTACTCCGCCATGAAGCACTCGGAGCCGTTCATCGCAGACGTGGTGAGGAGGGCCGCAGACGAAGGGGTCGACGAGCTTCTTTCGATCGCGCTCGCACCCCACTTCTCCAAGATGAGCGTCGGGACTTACATGCTTGCAGTCGAGATGGCGAACGCCGCGCTCCCGAGGAAGATGAAGCTCACCTCGGTTGACTCATGGCACACGAACCCGAAGCTAATCCAGGCCTGGGCGTCGAGGATCAGAAGCGCCGAGCGGACTCTCCCGGGAACCTACTCCCTTGTCTTCTCCGCCCACAGCCTCCCGGAGAAGATACTGGCGAGCGGGGATCCCTACAGGTATCAGCTGGTCGAGTCGTGCGAATCGGTGTCCGCGGCCCTCCGAAGAGAAGAGTGGAGCTTCTCGTTCCAGAGCGCGGGCCACACGAGGGACCCCTGGCTGGGGCCGGACATACTCGAGCACCTCCAGGACAGGCTTGACTACGGCTCCAGGAGCTTCCTGATCGCGCCGATAGGGTTCGTCGCAGACCATCTGGAGATCCTATACGACATCGACGTCGAGTGCAGGCATTGGGCAGAGACAGCTGGCGCCCGACTGGAGAGATGCCGCATGCTCAACGACGACGACGACTTCGTAGAGTGCCTCCGTTCCGTGGTCGACGAGCGGCGCTTCCTATGACCGTGTAGGGCCCTTGGTCGCCCTCTTCTCTCTGTAGCTGCCGTGGATGAAGCCCAGGACCGCGACGGGGACGCTGGCGACCAGCAGCGTTCCGAGGAAAGGGAGGATGAGGAGGGAAACGATCAGAGAAACCCACGGTAGCGCTCTCCGCACCCCTCCATCCCCCAAGAGTCTGATCCCAGCGGCAGACCCGACGACATAGGTCAGCACTGCGGCGCCGCTCGTAGCCAGGAAGGCCGACTGTATGTCAACGTTCGCGAGGTAGTAGACGGCCAGGCCCACCATGATCAGCAGGAAGAGCGTGACGAGGGCACGGCGGGGCACCCCGGTCTTTGGGTCGACCGTGCCGAGAAACCTCGGCAGGTTGCCGTCTACTGCCGCTGCGTACACGACCCTCCCCATCCCTGCTGTGTACGCGTTCACTGTGGAGAAGATTATCACGACCGCGAGTACTGAAACCACGTCCCCTCCGTAGGCGCCGAAGGCGTTCGACATCATCTCGGCGAAGGGGGTGACCCCGCCCCCGGCAGTGTAGGCCCTGGTCCCCACGACTACGGCAGCCACGGCCATGTATAGGACGCCTATGAGCACCACGCTGATCGTGACGCTCCTCCCAAAGTCCCTCTTCGGGTCCTTGAATTCCTCAGCCAAGTTAGATACGTTCTCGTAGCCGAGGAACGACCACACAACAAGCGCAGAAGCGACCCCGACCGACGCCACTCCGTTGGGGAGAAGCGGGACGAAGTTGCCGGCCTTCACCGCCGGACTCGAGGCCACCACCCCCAGGGTTAGCACAGCTATCATGACCGAGACCGCAGCGACCTGCACCCTGCCGCTCAGCCTGATGCCCCGCAGGTTGATTCCATATGCCAGCGCAAGGATTCCCGCAGCCACCAAGAAGACTCCCGGGCCGGAGACAGGGAATGCGTAAGCGAGATAGGTGCCGGCCGCCAGCGTGATGGCCGGAGACCCCAGTACCACCCAGACGACGAAGAGCCAGGCCGTCATCGTGCCTACGCCATGCCCGAACGCTTCCCTGGTGAAGGAGTAGATCCCACCCGACTCAGGCTTCCGCGCAGACAGGCTGGAGAAGGTGAAGGCGAACGGATAGCTGGCGAGGGCCAGGAGGCCCCAGGCAAGGAGCGACCCTGGTCCTGCGGTCCTCGCTGCCAGCCCGGGGATGACAAGTATGCCCGCCCCAAGGACGGAGCTTACGTAGATGGCGACCGCGTGCCTGACTGTGATCACCTTCCTAAGGTGCTCTTCGGGCGGCCGCTCGTCCCCTTCAGGCAAACTGGCGGGGCAGCCAAGCTTTCGGATTTAAGATGGGCCCCCAGGTTCGGCCAAGAAAGGCATGCCGTGCGAAAGTGTCTTCGCTGCGAAACCCCCGGCGCACCGGGGCCCCCCTCGCCGCCACCAGTCCGGGGAGGCGAGCGTGTCCCGCCAGGGGTCCTCCCGAAAAGCATAGATTATGCCACGTTTACGGCGCAAGGGCAGAAAGTGGGGAATCCAGGATGAAGATGTTCCAGGAGCTCAAGGCCAGATGTTCGTGCGAGGTGTGCAAGGCGGGGTGCATGTGTGGAGATTGCGCGAGGTGCTCGAACCCGGTCTATGACAGGATGTTGATGCGGAACGTCAAGCGGATCTCCGCCCTGGCCTGCCTCGCCATAATCCTCGGAGGGTTCGTCTACTTCGCCCCGGTGGTGACCCTCGGGGCGACCCCGACCGTGACCGAGACCTTCTCCATGAAAGTCCGGCAGTCGGGCAGCCCGTCGGCGCCTATGGGTTCGATCTCCTTCTGCCTGTTCGGCGACGGCGCCGTCCTCCTAAACGACACGTACTATCCTACTGTGGCAGCAGACCAGAACGCGAGCCGCCTGTGCAAGGGATAGCCGGCCTGTCTGGATAAGACGCGGGCCCGGTGCGATTTGAACGCACGACCTACAGCTCGCTCCTTGTTGGCTTAGGAGGCTGCCGCGCTATCCGTACTGCGCTACGGGCCCAGCCTCCGGGCCGTGAAGAACCGGGATATTACCTGTTCCCGTCTTACTCCGCGAGGTCGAACTCGATCTCGAGCTCCCTCTTGGCGTTCCTGAAGCGCGGCTCCCCGAGCCTTATCCTCCCTATCTGGGCCGTGTTGTCCACGTGCCCCTGGTTGCAGCAGTTGATGTTCCAGTCCGGAATCCTGACGATCCTGAGTATCGTGACCCCGCTCGGCACGGGGAAGAGGTCGTAGATGGCGTCCCCGAAGTGCCCTTCGGCTTCCTGCTTCTCCATCTCGAACTCGAGCACCTCGGCCCCCTCCGCGATCTTCTTGTTCGCCTCCTCCTCGATTCTGGCGGTCTCCTCGCCCGTGGGCTTCCTGTCGAACTGCACGGTCAGCCTGCCGTGCCTACCCGCTACGTATACAGACGCCGTCCACTTCGCGCCGATCACCCTCTGGACTGCGCCCTTGACCACGTGCAGCGCGGAGTGCGTTCGAAGCTCTTCCGAGCTCAACTACAGCCTCGTGACGACCTTGTAGAATGTCGACAGCTCTGTCTGGAGCCCATAGCGCCTTGTGTTCCCGCGCATGTACCAGTAGACAGAAAGCAGGGTCGGGAGCATCTTCATCAGGCTGAACCTGTTCTCGACCTTCGCCTTGACGAACTCGTAGACCTTGGCATAGACCGAGTAGTGGTCGAGGACCGCCTTCCTGTACCCTTCCCTGTCGTTGATGTGGTCTACGAAGAGATCGACGCACTGCATGCTCGGGATGATCCCCTCCCCCAGCATCGGGTAGACGGTTCCGATCGACTCCCCCACGCCCACGACCTTCCCGTCGTAGAAGGGCTCCATGTACTTCGGGGGCGTGACCCTGACCGGCCTCCCCACCCTCCTCACGACCTCGCAGTGATGCTTCTTGACGAACTCGTCCAGCTCGTACCTGTACCTGCCGCGGAGGTCTCCTGCGCCGACGTGGGCCATGCCGTCCCCGAGGGGGAAGTACCACCAGTATCCGGTGATCCCGGGGTAGGGTCTGATCACGAAGTCGTCGTAGGGGAGGTCCTTCGACTTCACCTGGTACTCCAGAGACGGGATCAGCAGATCGTCCTCCACCTTCGGAAGGAGCGACCTGTGCAGGCCAGTGGAGTCCACGACCAAGTCGAACCCGTCGAGGCCGCCGTCGGCCGCCTTCACCTGCGCTCCCCAGTGCACGTTCTTTCCCTTCAGCATGTCTTCTGTGAGCCTGTGCTTGTCGTAAGTGACCAGCCCGTTCAACTTGATGTTGAGCTCCTCGTCTCCGAGGTCCACGACCATGTTCTTCCCCCTGTGCAGGACGTAGTCCTGGAAGTCGAACCCTGCCTTCTTCACCAGGTCCGTGATGAACGGTTCGCTGGTCCCCCACGCGCAGACGGTGTACCAGTTCTTCTCCGTCTTGGCTTCGAAGGCCTCGGCCTCGACCCCTGGTGGCAGCCGGTTCAGCAGGTATGCCCCAGCCACTCCGCTGCCGACCACCGCGAGTCTCATGAGAGATGGAACCTTCTCGGCGACCGCCGCATCAGGAGCTTTTCTACCTATCGCAGCTGCGAGGCTCGTCCGCCTAGATGTGGCGCTCGGGGCTCCCCAGATACAGCTGCCTCGGGCGCGCTATCTTCTGTTCGGGGTCGAGCAGGCCTTCCTGCCACTGGGCGAGCCACCCTGACATCCTGGGTATGGCGAACAGGACAGGGAACATGTCGCTCGGGAACTTCATGGCCTGGTAGATGATCCCCGAGTAGAAGTCGACGTTCGGGTAGAGCTTCCTCTTGATGAAGTAGTCGTCCGAGAGGGCGACCTTCTCCAGCGCCAGGGCTATGTCCAGCAGGCGGTTGCGCCCGGTGACCTGGAATACCTCTTCTGCGACCTTCTTGATTATCCGCGCGCGGGGGTCGTAGTTCTTGTAGACCCTGTGCCCGAACCCCATCAGCAGCCTCTTCCCGTCCTTCACCTGGGCGATGACCTCTGGTATCTTCTCCACCGACCCTATCTCGGTGAGCATCCTGATGACCTCCTCGTTGGCCCCTCCGTGGAGCGGGCCGTAAAGCGCCGCAGCCGCCCCGGCGGCCGCAGAGAACGGGTCCGCATGCGAGCTCCCGATGCTCCGCATGGCGTTGGCGCTGCAGTTCTGCTCGTGGTCTGCGTGCAGGATGAAGAGCACGTCGAGGGCCTTCGCCAGAGTCTCGTTCGGCTCGTACTTCGTCGTGGGGGAGGGCGTGTACATCATCGACAGGAAGTTGGCTGCGTAGCCCAGGTCGTTGCTCGGGTGAATGTAGGGCATCCCCCTGGAGTGCCTATAGGCGAACGCCGCCAGCGTTGGAATCTTCGCTATGAGCCTGTATATCTGGAGGTTCCTGGACTCCGCGTCGAAGATGTTCTTGGCGTCCGGGTAGAACGTGGAGAGCGCCCCCAACGTCCCCACCAGCATCCCCATCGGGTGGGCGTCGTGATGGAAGCCGTCCATGAACTTCTTCACGTTCTCATGGACCATCGTGTGGTAGGTGACGCTGTGGACCCAGTCCTCGTACTCGCTCTTCGTGGGGAGCTCCCCGTGAAGCACTAGGTAAGCGACCTCTAGGTAGTTCTTCTTCTCCGCCAGCTCCTCAATCGGGTAGCCACGGTATCTCAGGATCCCCGCGTCCCCGTCGATGAACGTTATCCTGCTCTTGCAGGAGGCCGTGTTCTGGAAGGCTGGGTCGTACGTCATGAGCCCAAAGTCCTTCTCCGAGGCCTTGATCTGCCGCAGGTCCATGGCTTTCACTGCTCCGTCCTGGATCTGAATCTTGTACTCCTTGCCTGTACGATCGTCCCTCACGGTCAGGGTGTCTGTCATGACAGGGCCCGACGCTTGTCCGGGCTTCTTAACGATAGCTCCTTCCTGTGCCATGGTTCCCTCGCCTGGCCTCAAGGCAATTAAGGACGATACGCAATTCTCACGCCTGAAAATGAACGCCCCGAACGAAGCTGCTCCCTGACCTCGTGGAATCGTCACCAGTTCTTGCGTTCAACCCGTCAAATCTTAAATAGCGTGAGACGGTCGCGATTTTACGATGGCCCTCACAGGAGACATGGGACTGGTCTTCCTGATGGCGCTCGTGGGCGTAGCGTTCACAGTGCCCGTGATGATAATCCCCGTACTGTTCGGCCCGAAGCGCCCCAACCCGATCAAGAACGCGCCCTTCGAGTGCGGCCAGGTCCCCCAAGGGGCTGGCAAGATGCACTTCATGATGCAGTACTACGCCTACCTGTTGATGTTCATAGTCTTCGACGTCATGGGCATGTTCCTCTACGCGTGGGCTTCGGCATACAGGCCGATGGCCCTCGGCCTCTCCTCAGACTGGATCGTCACAGCCTTCATCGGGATGCTCGCATTCCCGATGGCGTTCGCGCTGGTGCAGGCAGGGAGGCGTGAGCTGTGGTAGTCGCCCAGCAGCAGAAGACGGGCGCCTTCCAGGTGCTGGTCGGCAAGATCGACGACGTCCTGCAGTACGCGATAGGCGACCCCATGCGCTACCTCGCCAACTGGGGCCGGCTCTATTCCCTCTGGCCTGTCCATCTTGAGACCGCGTGCTGTTCGGTGGAGGTCGGCGCAGCCGCGGGAGCGAGGTTCGACATGGAGAGGTTCGGCACACTGGAGGCGTTCGGCTCCCTCCGCGCCTGCGACCTGATCATAGTCATGGGGACCGTCACCCGCAAGCTCGCCCCGAGGCTGAAGCTCGTTTACGACCAGATGGCGGAGCCGAAGTGGGTCATAGCCATGGGCGCCTGCTCGATCACAGGCGGGCTGTACTTCGACTCTTACAACGTTCTCAGGGGGATTGACGACATCATCCCGGTCGACGTCTACGTCCCTGGATGCCCGCCCAGGGCGGAGGCCTTCTTACAGGGCCTGGTCCTGCTACAAGAAAAGATCCGCAAGGCGCCGTCCCTCAGCGGCCGGTGATCACAGCGTGAGCAAGGCGCCGGCCCCCGCACCTTCCCCACCCCCTGCGCCAGCGGCCGCCCAGCCTGCGCCGCCCAGACCTGCCGCTGCGCCCGCGCCTCCTGCGCCCCCGGCCCCCGAGCCTGTCAGGGCCAAGGGGTTCGCCTCCCAGATAACCGCGAAGTACCCAGACGTGAAGGTGGACTGGATGAAGGAGCGCCGCCTGAAGGTCACCACCACCCCGCTCAGGATAGGGGAGGTCGGCCTCTTCGTCCGTGACACCCTCGGCTTCGACCACATAAGCACGGTAAGCGGCGTCGACTGGATAGCCAAGAACGAGCTGGAAGTGGTCTACTTCATCGGCTCCAGCAAGCCCGGTCAGCAGGACTTCGTCCTTGCCGTGTCCGAGCGCGTCGCCAGGGACAACCCGGTGGTGCCGACCCTTATCGCGGTCTGGAAGGGAGCAGACTACATGGAGCGGGAGACGCACGAGATGTTCGGGATCAACTTCCAGGGGCACCCGAACCAAGCCCACCTCTACCTCCCAGAGGACTGGAACGATCTTCCTCCGCTGCGGAAGGACTACGTCTCGCCGGGGCGATGACAGCTTGACCCTCGAATCGGAATTCTCGCCGGACTCTGACCGGATCATGTCCGTGTCTCTGGGCCCACAGCACCCCGGGGCGGGCCACTTCCGGGTCAGGCTCTGGCTTGACGGAGACTACGTCGTCCGCTCCGAGCCGGACGCGGGCTACGTACACCGGGGGGAGGAGAAGATGGGAGAATACAGGAACTACATCCAGAACGTGCCTCATCTCGAGAGGCCCGTGATCCTCGACAGCTCGAACATCCTGTTCCCCTACGCGACGGGCGTCGACGAGCTGATGAACAGCAAGGTCCCGGCGAGGGGGCAGTACCTCCGGGTGATAATGTCAGAGATCAACCGCATCATCTCGCACATGTACTTCATCGCGATCCAGGGATACTTCCAGGGGCACACGACCATGATCGCCTGGGGGATGGGGGACAGGGACCTCTGGATCGACCTCGCCGAGCGCATCGCGGGCGCCCGCGTCACGTTCGCCTACATCATCCCAGGGGGGGTGCGGAACGACATCCCGGAGTTCGCCATCGAAAAGGGCCTGAAGACCTGCGACTGGTTCGACAAGAGGATGGACGAATACGAGAAGATATACTTCGAGAACCCGATGGTCCATCAGCGCTCTGACCACATCGGCGTTCTGTCGAGAGAGGACGCCATAGCCTACGGCGCCACGGGGACCGTGGCGAGGGCTTCGGGCCTGAAGGTAGACGTGAGGAAGGACGAACCCTACTCGGCCTATCCCGACCTCGAATTCGAGACCCCGGTGATGACGCAGGGGGACGCTTGGGCGAGGACCTACGTGGCGCTCCTCGACATGAGGGAGGCGGTCAAGATCATCCGGCAGGCCCTGAAGAAGCTCCCATCCGGCCCAGTGCGGCTGAAGCTGGGGCCGCAGCCCAGGGTCCCCGCAGGGGAAGTCTACTCGCGGACCGAGGCTGCGAGGGGGGAGATGAGCTACCACATCATCAGCGACGGCTCGCCGAGGCCCTACAGGCTGAAGATCGGTGTACCGTCTGCCAAGAACCTCAGGGTGCTCCCGCACCTGTTGAGAGACGTGCACGTCGCTGACATCCCGGTCATCTACTGGGGCCTGAACTACTGGCCAGTCGAGAGCGACAGGTAGCCGCTAGGGAACGTACGCCGGCCTTTCGCTTCTCCTGAAGAGATAGACTCCCGCAATTATCAGCGCCCCTCCCAGCAGTTGCGCCGGGGTGACCTGCTCCCGCAGAATCACCAGGCCGAAAGCCGCGCCGAAGACGGTCGAAAGCGAGTAGACCAGTATCATCTTGATTGCACCGAGTCTCTGGAGGGCCGCGATGAACATGTAGGTGGTCCCCGAGATAGCAAGGACCAAGAGCGCGAGGACAGCGGCGTCGTAGGCCGATAGCCTCAGCGGCAGCCCCATGAGCGCGGCTGATGCCACCACAACCCCTCCTCCGATGAGGTTCCTGAACTTGCTAAGGGTGGCCGCATCGAACCTGCTCGAGGCGGCTACTATCACGTTGTTCTCGAACCCCCAGCCTAGCGTCGCCAGCAGTATCATGACGTTCCCGAGCAGCCCCTGCAGGAACTGGACGTGGGTCAGGTCCAAGTTCGTGGACACGACGAGAATGCCAGCCACTATCAGGAGGCCCCTCCCCGCCTGGGCTCTGGCGAGTCTCTCGCCGAGCACGAAGAACGCAATCAGGGTGGTGAAAAGGACCTCCCCGTTCGCCAGGAGCGACGCGTTGATGACCGTCGTCTCGTTAATGCCCGCTGCCCAGAGGAGCGGTGCGGCCCCTGCGCCGACCACGCCTATGAACAGCAGGTAGGGGGCGCTCTGCCTGCTCGGCGCAGCCCTAGGCCTGTACGCGAGGAGCAGGATCCCCGACAGGAGCACTCCCAACCCAGAGACTACGACAGGGCCGTTGTCCGCAAGAAGTATCTTCGTCAGCGTGGGGACCGAAGCTCCGCAAAGCGCCCCGATGATCGTGTAGAGATAGCCTCGCGAGGCCTCGCGTCCCTGGTCGCTTCCCTCCAACCTATGCCCTGCGTCCTGGCTGGCGCGTTCAGGGAGTTAACCGTGCAGTCTAGTCCCGCCCCTGAACACTTTTCACACGCGGCAGCTCCACCCCTGCCTGTCAGCGGCTTGTCCGAAGAGTATCTTGGGGGGCTCGCGAGCTCAGCCATCGCGAAGAAGTGGGGCCTGAGCTGGAAGCAGGGCTACGCGATCTATCTGACCAGCAGGAGGATAATCGTCGCCCCGGCGAAGACGGAGAACTCGCTGAGGTGGACCCCTAACACAGGGTCCCTCTTCGGGAGCTTCGGCACAAAAGTCACGCCGTTCATTGACGAGGCTCCGCCAGCTCTCGACGCAATCACCAAGGGCAAGGACGTCCTCGAAATCCCCGCCGAGACTGTCTCCTCCATCGAGCTGAAGAAGCCCGGATCCTGGATCGGGCAGGGGTCCGTGCGCTTCGTCCTCTCGCAAGGAAGGGATGTGAAGATGGGGCTGTTAGGGGGGACCGGCACCTACAACGGGGAGCTCGGGAGCGAGGTGTGCGACAGGCTGGCGGCTCTCTTCAGGTCGAGAATGCCTGGCATAGTGAAGCTTCTGTAAGCCTCAGCGGCGCTCGGGCCTCGCGGGCCACCGCGAACTCTTAAATTTCGCAGCGGAAGCGTCCCTGCGTGTCCTCTGACCAAGAGGTGCTCGCAGAACTTCGGAAAATTAGAGAGCTCCTGACAAAGCCCACACCGCCGGCCCCGCCCGCGCCCAAGGGCCTGCTCGCCGAGTTCAAGGCCTTCATCTCGCAGTACAAAGTGCTCGGTCTAGCAGTGGGGTTCATCCTCGCCCTGTACTTGGGGCAGCTCGTGCAGGGACTGGTCAACGACTTCATCATGCCAGTCATTTCTCTTGCCACAGGCGGTGGCCCCACCGCACTGTGCGGTGGTTCGACCGTCCCTGTCCCTGCCTGGCAGTGCCTCACCGCAGGACCCTTCCTCTACGGCCAATTCCTTGGCACTCTTCTCACATTCATAATCGTCGCCTTCGTCATCTTCCTGATCGTGAAGATCGCGAAGCGGTACAAGATCGACTAGGGGCTCTCCCAACCATTTTTGCAGCGCTTTCGAAAAGTGTGATTCGTTAAGCAGACAGTCAACCGTTCTTGCTATAGTCAGTCATGTCCGGTTTCGCTGATATCGCACCGGATATCACGATGAGCAGCAGCAAATTCGAGAAGGGATGGAAGGCTCAGGAGAAGGAGCCGTTCGGGAAGCAGGTCCGCGAAACAATCCGCGGTCCTCAGCCGATGCGTCCTCAGATCCAGAAGGCGACCCAGCAACTCACTGGGGAGATCAACAGGCTGGACCAGGCGATGAACCGGCTGAAGCAACGCGAAAGCTCCATCTTCAAGAAGACCGTGACTGCTGTTCAGGCACACGACCAGGAATCCAGCAAGGCGTACTCAAACGAGCTCGCCGAAGTCCGCAAGATGGAGAAGATCGTCACGCAGTCCAAGATCGCCCTAGAGCAGATCACCACGAGGCTGCAGACGGTCACCGACATCGGGGACTTCGCCGCCACTATCGCCCCGGCGATCGGGGTGATCAAGAACGTACGCGCAACCCTCGGAGAGGCCATGCCAGACGCCCAGGGAGCACTCGGAGAGATTGGCGCCCAGCTCAACTCGATCATGGTGGACGTCGGCCAGATAACTGGCACGACGTTCTATCAGGCCGAGAACAGCGAGGAGGCCAACAAGATCCTGGCAGAGGCTTCAGCCATAGCTGAAAAGCGCATGGCGGAGTCCCTCCCAGAAGTGCCTAACAGCGCAGGCCAGTCCATCTTCACCAGCGAATAGAACACCCCAGGCAGCTCGGCGAGAGCCGGGCGGCCTTTCTTTCTGTTTTCCCTGCCCCGGAAGTTCTCAAAACAGGGAATCGTCTCACTCCATAAAGAGGGTCCCAAGGTCGACCCGTCCTCCTTGAACGCGGTCGAGGTGAAGGACCTGAGGAAGACCTACAGGCCGACGGTCGCCCTCGATGGCATCAGCTTCACAATAGGGGAGGGGGAGGTCTTCGGCCTCATCGGCCCCAACGGCTCGGGAAAGACCACAACGCTTAGGATTCTCGGGACCCTCATTAGGCCTACTGGAGGCTCGGCCAAGATCTTCGCGACGGACGTAGTGAAAGACCCTGACGACGTCCGTCGCATGATTGGGTACCTTCCTGAAGAGGCAGGTGTGTACAACAACCTGACGGGCAACGACTATCTGAATTTCATCGGGCGGCTGTACTCCTCCACGGCAGAGGGGGTCGACGGAATGGTGAGGCAGGCAGCAGAGATTTCGGGGCTGGGGAACAGACTGGACGAAAGGGCGGGAGGGTACAGCCAAGGGATGAAGCGGAGACTCCTGCTGGCGAGGGTGATGATGCTGAAGCCTCGACTGGCCATACTGGACGAACCGACGTCAGGCCTGGACGTGGTCCACTCCACCCACATCAGGGGGCTGATCCGCACCTACGTGAAGGACTTCGGCGTGACCGTTCTCCTCTCGAGCCATAACATGCTAGAGGTCGACTATCTCTGCGACAGAATCGTGTTGATGAACAAGGGGAAGGTCGTGGCTGCCGGGACTCCACGCGAGCTCAAGGAGGCCGGCGGCTCCGCCAACCTCGAGGAGGCTTTCATGAAGGTGATAGGAAACGGCTAGGGCCTTCCAGACATTGGTGGTCAAGGAGGTCAGGGACCTCCTAAAGGACAGGAAGATTGTTCTTGGAATGATCATAGTGCCGCTCCTGATCTTCCCGCTGATGGGCGGCGCCATCGGCCTGTCCACGGAGTCCGTCAAGACAGCCACGAAGAGCACGAGCTTCGCAGTGATGAACTTGGATGGGGGGAACTACTCGAGCTTGGCCCTCGGCTACTTCAACTCACTGCCGAACGTGACCGTGAAGGATGTCCCGCCTCAGCCCGTTCCCGACGGGATGCTTACCGCCCTGAAGCAGAACGTCTCGACTCTGGTCGTAATTCCCGCCGACTTCAGCTCAAGGGTCCAGGCGAGGAGCCAGGTCTCCCTCGAATCGTACACGGCGGTGACCAGCTTCGGCGTCGGCCAACAGGTTACCTCGACAATGGTTCCCTCAATCCTGAAGTCATTCGGGGCTGCCCTCAGCACCTACTACATCGAGCAGGGATCAACGGGCCTGAACGCTTCGGTGGTGCTCGCCCCTATCGCTTTGAGTGAATCTACCTATCTCAACGGGAACCTCCTCCCAGTCTCCCCCGCAGCCGTCGCTTCCTCAGGAATGCAACAATCATTCGCCCTCCCGATAGCGACCTTTATCGTGCTGATTTTCGCTATGCAGATCGCGTCTTCCGCGATGGCCGTGGAGAAAGAGCAGAAGACCTTCGAGACGCTTCTCACCCTCCCGGTGTCACGCTTCCAGATTCTCGGAGCGAAACTGATCGGGTCGACGGTCATCGCCGCGATGGGGGCTGTCACTTCGATAATCGGATTCACCTACTACATGGGCATGATCGGGTCCGTCTCCGAAGCCGCGGGGTCTGCAGCAGTGGAGATTACTCCATCTCCCGCCTATTACGTCATGCTCGGGTTGCTCCTCTTCCTCACGCTTGCGCTAGCCACCTCCATATCCATTATTGTCTCCGTCTTCACATCTGATGTCCGGGGGGCCCAAGCAGTAGTGGGCTATCTCGCCCTCCCGATCATCCTCCCCACCTTCTTGGTTATCTTCGGGGACATCGGCACACTGTCGCTCGGCCTGAAGGCGCTGGTCCTCGCAATTCCGTTCTCCTACGTTGCTGCCTTCGCCGCTACGGGGGTCTTCGGGGACCTGACCTACGGGCTGATAGGGATGGTCTATATTTCCCTCTGGGTTGTCGGAACCCTATACCTAGCCTCGAAGCTGTTCAACTCCGAGAGAATACTCACTTCGAGGTTCACATTCGGCCGCCGGAAACCCGAGCAGCAAGGCGACAACTGACGGGGACGGACGACCGATGCCGGAGTATACCTATATCCGGACCCCTGGACCCCCCTCAAACAAGAGCGAACCAGCAATTGGGTAACTCAAGATCGACCCTCGACTACGACGTCGTAATCGCGGGCGGGGGGATGGCGGGCCTAATCACAGCGGCGTCAATCGGCTACAACTCAAAGGGGAGGGCCCGGGTCGTCATCGTAGACAGGAACAAAGAGAGCGAGCCAGGCAGGAAGACCAACAACGGCTGGACCTGCGGGGACGCGACCAGCAAGCGATCCCTGGAGTATCTGGCAGACCACATCGGGATAAGGTACGGCCCACCGGAGCTGGAGCACCCCGTCAAGGGGGTCTACGTCTACTCCCCTGACCGGCAGACGAAGGTGCTCTTCGAGGGGGAAGGCTACCTCTTCAACAGGAAGGTCCTCCCGAGGCGGCAGGTGGCCGACGCCAAGAAGTACGGCACGGAGTTCATGTTCGAAGCGACGGCGGAGAGGCTGCTCTCCGATGGGGGAAGGATAACCGGGGTCACGGGAAGAAGGTCCGACGGATCGGCGTTCAGCTTGACCGCGAAGGTGGTCATAGACGCCACCGGCTCGTCCTCCACGCTGAGGCGGTTCATGCCGATCCCCTCAATGATCGAGAAGGAGATCGACCCCGACGACGTCGTCGGCACAGGGAGGTACATCCTGGACTTCCAACCCGCCAAGGACGAGCCGGCGTTCTTTTCACCCGACTACTGCATCATCCACCTCGACCAGTTCATCGCCCCAGCGGGATACGCGTGGGTCTTCCCGAAGGGGAAGAAGAAGGTCAACATCGGTCTCGGCGTGTCCCATTCCGGGCTCGCCAGAAGGAACAGGCGGTTCGGGCTCAACGACAACCTCCAGAGCCTGATAGACGAGTATCTGGCCGACAATCCGGTGATCAAGAACTACTCCCAGCCATCCGACGATGCCAACGCAGGTAACACCAAGGGGAACTGGCAGGTCCCTGTCAGGCGCCACAACGACTGCATGGTGGCCAACGGCTTCGCGGTGGTGGGGGACTCGGCGTGGATGCCGAGGCCGATCGACGCCGGCGGCATAAGCCCGTCCATCTACGGAGGCACGATCCTGGGCAAGGTGGTCGCCGAGGCCCTCGAGGCGGGGGACACCAGCGAGGCCAGATTGTGGAAGTACAACGTGGAGTACATGAACACCCACGGCTACCCCATGGCGAGCTTCGAGGTCCTCAGGCGCTACCTCCAGACTGTGACGAACGACCAGATCAACTACGGCATGAAGCACTTCCTATCGGAGGAGGACGTGAACGCCATCACGGAACGGAAGCACCCCCAGTTCAACCAGGCACGCTTCATGAACCCGGCCATGTGGCTCCGGGTGCTTGGGGAGCTGTCGCTCGCGAGGGGGCTGAGATACACGGTGAAGAAGAGCGCCGCCCTGGTCGAGGTCAACCTCGCCTACCCCGAGTCCCCGACCGGGTTCGCGGAATGGCAGAAGCGGCTGGCGAGGGAGCTGGCCGAGACCGTCGAGAGGTTCAAGCCTCTTGACGTCGTGAACTAGAAATAGCTGGCTCCGCAGGCTCGGCTGACATGGCCTCAGACCCTCTCGACGCCGAGATATTGCAACTCGTGAAGGAGATCAACCCCTCAGGTGCCTACCTGATGGGGTTCAACGAATACGCCGGCAAGCTGTTCATCGCTTCCAGCGAGAACATCGAGGAGGCACTGCAGAAGCTCAGGTCGCTCCGGTCTCGGGCCAAGACCGACCTGCAGCGGAAGGTCCTCGACTCCATGGAGATGGCCGTGGGGTTCGACGAGCCCCAGCCGGTCTTAGACGACATCGTCGGCACGATCTTCGCCCATCTTGCCAAGGAGGGGGTCAACGACGCGCACATGCTCTCCCTTCTGGACTATGCCGTCAGGGACATCGACGCCTGCATAGGCAGGTTCTCCAGCCGGGCGATATCCGCGGCCGTCAAGGCGCTTACGCTCTACAGACTGGACGGCGTCCTCGAGATACTCGACACGGTGAAAGGCCAGAGCAAGAGCGTCGAGGTCAAGCGGGCGTGCGACGCGACCAAGGCCAAGGCGTCGGAGTACGTCAGGCTGTTCGAGCTGAGGGGATGGGGGAAGGGGGAGTTCCCCAACGTCGAGCGGATCTTCAAGGAGGAAGGGTTCGACCTAGGCAGGGAAGGGTCCTACGCCGAGGTGCTCAGGAGGGCATTCGACTACACGAGCACTGCCGACGAGCTGGAGAAGAAGGCCATTTCTTGGATCGACGAAGAGCTCCCGAGGTTCAGGAGGATAACAGAGAGGCTCGCGAAGCAGTTCGGTTGCGACCCCACCCCCGAGGCGGTGGAAGCCAAGATCAACGAAACGGACAGTCTGGACCCCAAGAAGCTCGTGGGCGTGACGCTGGGGATAAGGCGCGTGGTCCAGAGGCTCGTCGACGAAGACGTCAGCGGCATCAACCCGAAGTACAGGACCACAGTGGTCGAGACGCCCCCGTACCTGACCGGCACCATCCCCACTGGCGCGGCGCAGTTCTTCGACACGTTCACCAGGAGGCCTTTCCAGTACTTCTTCCAGACCACCGATCCGAAGAGGGACCCAGACAAGTCGGTGGCTGCGCTGACCGCCCTCCTCGTCCACGAGGAGTATGGGCACTGCGTGCACCACTCCAACAGCGCGCTCGGGTTCGCAGGGGAGCTCCCCGTGCTCCAGCTCTTCCCCGGGCTCCCGACCGGAGGCCCGATAACCGAGGGGCTGTCTTTCAACAGGGAGATCGAGTTCCTGGATGTCTCAGAGGGGCTGGAGTCCAAGAAGAGACTGACGAAGACGGAGAAGGCGTACGTCAAGCTGCTCGAGAAGTACGGTGGGCTCAAGCAGTTCAACCTGGAGCTCGAGTTCATGACAATGCGGATGCGGATAATCCGGTTCCTCCGCGTCGTCGGGGACGTCAGGGTGAACACGGGCAAGCAGGGGCTCCTCGAGTTCGTCGGCTGGGCGCACGAGCACACGGGGATCCCGAGGAGCAGCATGTACTTCCAGCTCTTCCCCGCCCACGAGGGCATCTTCCCCGGCTACGCGACGAGCTACGCAGTCTGCGGCCAGGAGATCCGCGCAATCGAGAAGAAGATCAGGGACCCGAAGAAGAAGGTGAAGTTCTCTACCTACCTGTGCAGCATAGGGTTCCCGCCGATGAGCATCTATATGCGGATGCTGAGGGAGTACGCCGCGAAGTTGAAGTAGAGCCGTCCCTCTTCACGCCCATGGCAAAGTTCAGCGCGAAGGCCGTGACGTTCCTGAAGGGGAGGCACTTCGGTAAGCTCGCGACGATTCAGAAGGACGGTTCCCCGCATGTCACTCCGATCTGGTACATGCTCGACCGCGGGAAGCTGATAGTGAACACGACTACCGACCGCGTGAAGTACCATAACATCCGCAGGGATCCAAGGGTCGCGCTCCTCGTCGACGACGGCTACCCATATGTGATGATCAAGGGCGAGGCGAGGGTGGCAAGGGAGCGGGACGCCAAGAAGGACATCGAGACGCTGGCCATACGCTACAGGGGCGAGGAAGCGGGGAGGAAGGCTGCGAGAGGCCGCTACTGGAAGGACCCGCGGGTGTCTCTGGAGATCGTCCCCAAGAAGGTAGTCGTCGGCCTGTAACGACTACCGCATCGCCCTGAAGAAGAAGTCAGTGACGAACCGCCTGTAGGCCTCCCTGTCCGACCCCCTCGCGAAGTGAATGTGCTGGAATATGTCCCGATTGAGCATCCCGAGGAGGCAGTCCGAAGCCAGGGCCGCGTCCGACTTCCTGAACAGATTCTTTGCCATAGCGCCTTCGATCAGCCCCGCCGCGATTCCCTTGATCTTCTCGAGGTCCTCGAACACCATCTGGGCGCTGCGCTTGTCCATGGTGGCCGAGTCCCGCATGTAGAGTCCGATGTCGAATGTGTGCTCGGGGAAGGACGACAGGTAGGTGGAGATGAATCGCTCCAGCCCCTTCTTCGGGTCCCGCAGTTGGGAAGGGGGCGTGAGCTGCGCAATGAAGTCCGCCATTGTTATCTTCTTGCGCGCCACGGCGTCAAAGAGCCCCTTCTTGTTCCCGAAGTAGTAGTAGATGACCGGGGCCGTGGTCCCAGTCTCCTTGCAGATGTCCCGCACAGACACGTTGGAAAAGCCCTTCTCCGCAAACAACTTCGACGCAGTCTGGAGTATCTTATTGGCCGTCTCGCGATGGCCGTCGGCCTGCATCCTCACGAAAACCCGCTACATCGTATTTAACGCTTGAACAGGTCCCAGGCTCCAGAACCCTCCGCGCGAGGTGGAAGCGACCTGCTGCGCCGTGGGGCTCAACGGGATCGGCGGGGAGCGTCGGGAGGGTCGTCCAGTCCGTCGCGGCGACCCTGACGCTGGAACTCCTCGGCATACCTTTCGTCAGGACGGTCGGAGCCCTCTGTCTCGAGGGTGCCTTCTGCCCCGCGCTGATGCTGAAGGGCGTGAGATTCAGTGGCGTCAGAGCCGCGAGAATCGCCATCGAGAAACGGCTCCCGCCGCTCCCGAGGTGGGAGCTAATTGCGAAGCTCCTCCCCCTGACCCTCGTCTCACGGAACGGTGCGCCGGTCCTTGGGATTACGCATAAGCATCCCGCTTGGCATCATTATGGGATATCCTAACTTAAGTACTGGCACCGACCAGTGCCTGCTGTTGGCCCTAACAGGTAAGGGAATCGCGGGAGCGACTCTCGCCACCTGGGGTTCCGGCGGAGGAAATGCATCCTAGATGGGCAGCTCTCGTCTGAAGGCCAACCGCACCTGCAGGAGGAATCTGTCGCCTGTTTCGCTCTGCCTGATCATCATTCTGTCCTTGTCGTCCCTGTTCGGGGCGGTCCGGGCGACGTACGCTGCTCCTGCGCCGAGCTCCACTGCCGTCAAATGCACGCCCGGGTCGCTGGCGTTCTCGGCATGGGCGAAGTGCACGGCCACGGTCACCGGCTCCTCCCCCACCGGTACCGTGACGTTCTCCCAGGCTGACCTCAACTATTCCTCCCTTGGGACGTTCGACTCGACGACCTGCACGCTGAGCGGCGGCTCCTGCTCGGTGTTCTTCGACTATACGGCGTCAGGCTGCATAATCTACTGCCAGGAGACCGACTTCCAGATCACGGGGAGCTACGGCGGAGACTCCAGCAACCTCCCTAGCTCGGGGTCCGTCCCCAAGCTGATCTTCCACTCCTGCTGGTTCGCCGAGTGCCTGTACAACACGTATCCGGGCGAGGATTTCAAGGACTTCATCTGCGTGATCGGTAACAACCCCACCGACACCTTCGCCGACTGCAAGCAGGTCGACACCGATTACTCAAGCACGGGCTTCGACCTCAGCAACCAGGGGATAGAGCTCCCCGGCGCAGGCATGCTCTCCGCTATGGCCGGGTGTGTAGGCGTCTCGACGTCGATCACCTTCGCCATCGGGGGCCCGTACGCTTCGGGCTCCAGCCCCGGCCAGGTAGACTCGGCTGCGCTTCTGGCAACCTGTGCCGTGAGCTTCCCTCTCTACATGGCCGGCGCGGCCACATCGGCGCTCTTCGGGGGCAAGCCTGTCCCTGACTCCGGGCTGGCCTTCTCCTTGTTCCCCCTGGTCGTGGCTGGCGGCTATCCGGCCTGGGTGGCCATGGGAGACCTCGCAGTCTACGTCGATCTGGCATGCGGGTTCGTCAACTACTACTGTTACGGCGCGAACCTCACGGCCAACATAATCGCCAACCCGTTCGACATACAGCAGAAGCAGATCCCCTTCGCCCCCCAGTTCCTCTCCACGTGGGGCGACCACAACGGCTTCTCTTCCATAGGGTGGTCCCTCCCCTCCTGCACCGACACGGCCTTCTGCACAAAGGTGGGTTCGCTCTGCGGCCCCAGCGGGACTGTGGCTCCGTGTATCAACCCGCCGGTCGAGGGGACGGCCGGAGAGTTCGACACCCTCGACATAGGCCACCCTGACTACACGCAGATCAACACGTACGCCCCCGAAAAGTGCACCACCGGGCACATCAACTCGCTGAGCATCGGCTATGACGGGGATGCAGACTTCAACATCAATTCCACCGCCGCAGGGGCGCTGGTCAACCCCCACAACGAGGAAGGGGGGGCGCTCGGCGCTCCGGCAGGGATCGGGGCCGAGATCCCGCCTGCAGACAGGGGAAGGACGAACATAACCCCCGACCACCTTCCGGTGTCACAGACGCTGCTGAAGCTGAGGGTCGGGATGATGGTCTACATCTGCGGCCGCTGGGTGACCGACACCCGCGACCTGTGGAACGAGCTGCACCCCGTCACCTTCCTGGAGATCCTCCCCAACTTCACAGTCTCGGCCTCGCCTCCGGACGTGACCGTCCAGTCGGGGGAGCACGCAGCGTTCACAGTGACAGTCCACCTCTACTCAGGGCCGTCTGGGCCTACCCCCATCCAGCTCAGCGTGTCCGGCCTCCCGTTCGGAGCGTCCGGGACCTTCTCGACGAACCCGGTCCTCCTTGACAATCCATCCACGATGACCGGCACGTCTAACCTCACGGTCCTGACCGAGCCCTACGACCTGGGCGACTACGCTCTGACCATCAGTGGGAAGGACCAGACCGGACTTGCGGTGGTGACGACGACGGCAAACCTCCACCTTTACGACTACAACGTCACGCTCTCACCCCCGGACAGGACCGTGCTCAGAGGGGGATCCGCGGCATACTTGGTCACCCTGACCCTGCTGGCCGGGTCTTCTACGGTCGGCATACCGGCCGAGACCCTCGGCGCCACCGGCCCGCCCGGCGCCGCGCTGACCTTGGGAGCAGGGTCTGTCGTCCCGAGCGCAGGGGGCGCTAGCACCGCCCTCACGGTCGCCACGCAGGGCCCTCCCAGCGGCGCCCTCGGGGACTACGCAGTGACCGTGACGGGCACGTCCCCGGGAGGGACCGTTCGCACCGGGGACGCCAGCGTCCACGTCTACGACTTCCAGGTCAATGCGACCGTCTCCCCAGCGAGCCCGGCCTATGCCTGCACCAGCCTCCCGTCCCCATGCATCTACGTCCTGGACACGGGGTCGAACACCTACCAGGTCGCAGTCGCTCTGATCCCAGGATCTTCGACCGTGGGGCTCCCGGCTGTCTCTCTCACCCTGACCGGACTGCCTTCGGGTGCGACCTACGCGTTCGCCCCCGACACCGGGACGCCGACGTTCGAGTCCAACCTGACGATAACGACGGCGGGCTCCCTGCCTGGGAACTACACGCTGACAATCACCGGGACCGACGCCAGGCCGGAGGGAGGGTCCAGGTCCAGCACGGCCTCCCTTGTCGTGCTGACTCCCCAGCAAGCGCTCCAGCTCGTCATAAAGCAGGTTGAGGCCTACCGGTCCGCCGGGGTGATCAGCGCAGGGCAGGCGAACGCCCTCATCACGAAGCTGCAGTCGGCCATAAACTACCTGAACATGGGGAACGCCGCTCTGGCCTGTTCGCAGCTGAACGCCTTCACGAACATCGCGAACGGCTACGTCGCGCAGGGGTTTCTGAGGCCGGCACAGGAGAACCTGCTCCTTGGCGGGCCGCTGGGAGTCTACGCGGTCATGAATTCCATTCCGTGCTGAGGTGTAGCATCCTCAGGGCGGGCAGAGCTACCTATTTGATTCGCGCGTCTGCTAGTCGAAGTCTCCGCCCTCGCCGCCCATCCCACCGGCTCCGCCTGGCGGGCCTGCCGGGGCCTTCGACTTCCCTGCGGCGATGACGTCGTCGATCCTCAGTATCATCGAAGCGGCCTCCGTGGCCGACCTGATGACCTGTATCTTGACTGCCAGCGGCTCGAAGACCTGACGCTGGTACATGTCCTTGACCTTGCCGTCGGCTGCCTCGATTCCGAACCACTTGCCGTTCTCAGTGGCGTGCTTGGCCCGGAACTCGACCTGCGCGTCGATCGGATCCATGCCCGCGTTGAGCGCCAGCGCTATGGGTATGGACTCCAGCGCTTCGGCGAACTTCTGTGCCGCGAGCTGCTCCCTTCCCGAGAGCCTGTCCGCCCACTTCAGCACCTGCGACGCGGCCTCCGCCTCGGCTGCGCCTCCGCCCGCGACTACCGCAGGCTTCTCTATGACGTCCTTGGTCACCATCAGGGCGTCGTGCAGCGACCTTTCGCCCTCGTCGACGATGCGCTGCGTCCCGCCCCTGACTAGGATCGTCACTGCCTTCGGGTTCTTGCACCCTTCGATGAAGACCCACTTGTCCTCTTCGACCTTCCTCTCCTCGACGTGGGCCGCGTAACCCAGGTCGGCGGCCGAAAGGTCCTCGAAGTTGTTGACCACCCTCGCCCCCGTGGCCTTCGCGAGCTTGGTCATGTCGGACTCCTTCGCCCTCCTCACTGCCAGGATGCCCGCCTTCGCGAGGTAGTGCTGCGCGATGTCGTCGATGCCCTTCTGGCACACCACCACGCCGGCGCCGACCTCGACGATCTTGTCGACCATCCCCTTCAGCATCTTCGTCTCTTCATCCAGGAACTTCTTCATCATGGACGGGTCGTTGATGTTGAGCTTCGCGTCGAACTCCGTCTTCTCTATCTCGAACGGGGCGCTTATGAGCGCGATCTTCGCCTTCTCGACCACCTTGGGCATCCCGGAGTGCACCACCTCCTTGTCCAGTACGATCCCCTGGATGAGCTTGGTGTCCTTCAGGGAGCCGCCCGGCTTCTTCTCGACCTTCACGTTGTCGATGTCTACCCTGTACCCCTTGTCCGCCTTCTCGGCGACAGCCAGGGTGGCGTCGACCACGAGCGCGGCCAGCTCTTCGGCTTCCTTGAAGACCAGCTTCGTCTGCATGCTGGTCCTCGCGACCTTCACCAGCCAGTCCCTGTCGTCAGGCGTGACCTTCTCAGCGACGCCCTCGAGCGCCTCCATCGCCTTCCTCGAGGCCTTCGAATAGCCGTCCACGATCACGGTCGGGTGAACGTCCTTGTCGAGGAGCTCTTCCGCCTTCTCAAGAAGGGCGCCGGCTAGGACCACGGCCGAGGTGGTCCCGTCTCCGACCTCGTTGTCGGTGGTCTTCGACACTTCGACAAGCATCTTGGCAGCGGGATGCTGGACGTCGATCTCCTTCAGCATCGTGGCGCCATCGTTCGTAATCGTGACGTCCCCGAGAGAGTCGACCAGCATCTTGTCCATCCCCCGCGGGCCGATGGAGCTCTTGACGATCTCCGAGATCAGCTTGGCGGCTGCGATGTTGTTCCTCTGGGCCTCTCTGCCCCTGCTCTGGCTCGACCCCTCCCTCAGAATCAGGACGGGCTGTCCGGACGAAGTAACGGCTGGAATAGCTGTTGCCGACATATCGAATCTTATTCCGGTATACAACTAGTGGTTTATATTGGTTTTGCGGCGGAAGCGCGATTTGCCTACCGCTTCTTCCTTCTTTTCTCCGCCAGCGCGCCCTCTATCGCCGCGGCCAGGTCGAGGTCCCATTCGGTCACCCCGCCCTCGGAGTGCGTCTGCACGGAGAGGGTGATTGTCGTGTATCTGACGTGGATGTCGGGGTGGTGCTCCTCCCTCTCGGCGACCGCGGCCACCCTGCCGATGAAGGCGATCCCTTCCATGAAAGTCGGGAATTCGAAGGTCTTGGTGATGAACCTGCCTTCATGCTTCCACCCTTCGAGCGTCTTGAGACGCGACGAGATCTCGCCGTCCCCCAGCAGCCTAGGCACAGGAGATGTTGATTGCCACCCGGTATTAATTTTAGCGAAGCGGCAAGGCGTTTTGACAACCCGCGTTAACGTACCCGTTCCTGTCATGGGCCCGCGATTGCAGCATAGGAGGATAATCCGCTCTACCACGGACTCGCTCTCCAGGCTCGCCGAAGCGAAAACCGAAGTCGCGGCTGGTCTGAGAACGGAGCCTGTGGCGAAGCACGTCAAGAACCTGACAAAGCCGAATTCGGTCAGCAAGACGATGAGGAACGTCGGCGTGGCGCTGATCGCATCGCCTGACATCATCACCGACCCTGTCGGCGCAGCGCTCGTCGCAGGCTCATACGTGATGAAGAGCAGGGACCCGATCAAGCTGGACGATCTCGCGGTCGAAACCAGGAAAATCCTCCGCGACATCCAGAGCCTGAGGCTTTAATTATCCGAACGAGCCGTCCGTCGCACTCGATGGAACTAAAACCATCGAAGGGACTCAGGGTCCAGGTCAACGCGCAACGGGAAGCGATCTTCGGCGACGAATCAGTCTCGGTTCAGAGAGTCTCGATCAACAACGGGGCCAACCTCGGAGTCATGACCGGCCGCACGCTCATAGGCTTCTGCGAGGTGGAGATGCAGAAGCTCGACGGCCGAAACCACTGGTATCCCGTCGACGAGTTGGTCGGGGAGCACGGAGAGAAGATCGTGGAGGAGGAGATCCCCATCGAGTTGCCCGAAGACGAGGGGCCGGAAGAGGAGCTAGCCTAGGGTGGCGTCGGCCGGCGTGGCCGAGCTGGTATTCGTGGTCGACGTCTCAGCCCTCACCGACAGCGGTTTCATAGGGACCACGCGGTACGAGGGCAGAAAGGTCGAACTGGACTTCGACGACGGGAACGCCGGGGTCTTCCTGAACGCTGAGATGGCGGGCAGGCTGCACGTGAAGAAGGGCTCTCGCCTCTCCATAATCATCGAGGGCGAGACCAACCAGGTGTCCGAGACCAAGGTGGCCTCCGTGGGGAAGTCGCTCCGGATATCGGACGCGAAGGTGTACTACGCAGTCGGCAGGGAGGGCGGCGCTGTGCTACAGGTCAGGAAGGCCTAGCGCCGGGACGCGCCAGGTTCATATCGACGCGCCGCTACTCCGCCATCCCTTGTCACGTCCTGTCAGGGTCGGGGACGCTGCGCCTCGGTTCGCCCTGAAGACGCAGTCCGGCGCAGTCCTGGACATGGGCGACCTGCTGGGGAAGAAGGAGATCGTGCTGTACTTCTATCCGAAGGATTTCACCCGAGGGTGCACGACGGAGGCCGGCGCATTTCGAGACGCCTACGAATCCTTCAGGGATGCGGGCGCAGAGGTGATCGGCGTCAGCTCCGACTCCGTGGATTCGCATCGCGACTTCGCTTCTGACTGCGGCCTCCCCTTTACGATCCTCAGCGACGAGGGAGGGAGGGTGCGCAAGCTGTACGGGGTCCCCTCGACCCTAGGGTTGATCCCCGGGAGGGTGACGTACGTGATCGACGCGAAAGGGGTGGTGCGGCACGTCTTCGACTCGCAGATGAACCCGAGGAGACACGTCGACGAGGCGATGAAGGTCCTGAAGGCGATCAGATCGGAGCACGGCGGAGCGTAGATGGCGCTGGACCTCTTCCTCGCGTGGTACCTTGTCATCGGGTTCCTTCTTGGAAACGGGGTGCCGCACTTCACGTTTGGGGCGGCTGGGAAGGTCTTCAGGAGCCCGTTCGGGCAGAAGTCCTCTCCGCGGACGAACGTCATCTGGGGTCTTTCGAACTTCGCCGCCGCCACAATCATAGCCCTGTCCCTCGCAGGGCTGGGAGACTACGACACCTACTCCTTGCCCGCGCTCCTCGCCGGGTTCTGGATGACGATGCTGATGTTCGGCACCCGGATCAAGAAGTTCCTGAACGACTAGCTGGGACGAGCGCCGGTCCGCAGGCTCAGGGGTTGGCGCCCTGGCGGAGCATCGCGTCTCCGTCAGACTCCGGCAGGTCGTACCACCGCGTCCTCTCTCCTATCCTGGCTCGCATCTTCCATCCGAAGCTCTTCGGCGCAGCCTCCATCATGGCCATCAGCTTCTGGACCCTCGACACTACGGTCTGGCGTTCCGTCTCCTCGAGCTCTCCGACCTTCAGCAGCAGGGATTCCAGGCTCTTGGTGAACGTGGTGTAGATCCCCCAGTCCTTCGAGCAGAGGTCGGCTATCTCGTCCCCTCTGATCCCGCTCTTCCCCGCCGTGACGTCGAAGTCACGGAAAGTCACCATGAGGTCCTTGTACTCCTTCTCCGTCTTCTCCACGACCTGAAGCTTCGTCATGAGGAGCTGCGTTATCGGGAGGGTGTAGGTCCCGGCGAGGATGTTCTCCTTGAAGTTGAACCTGTGGCACATCACGAACTCGTCCAGGAAGAGGTCCACCCTGCGCCCGTTGTCCATGTCGTAGTAGATCAGCCTCTGACCCATGTTGAGCTTGTTGAACAGCTCCCTGGGCTTGTAACCGAGCGTTTCCATGATTTGCATGATCTTCCGGGAGTCCTCTCTCTTCCCCATCAGGTCTATGTCCTTGTTCTCCCTGAAGTAGCGCGGGTCCATGGAGCTCGGACAGAGCTTCTTGAAAGCGAGCCCGCCAAGCAGCCTGAGCCTCACTCCCCTCCGCTCGGCCGTGTCCATGATCTGGGTCGCGGCCTCGAGCGCATTGGGGGGGACCAACACTAGGCTCTCCATACGAGGGTCGAAACCCGGCCATTTGGATTTAAGATGTCCTTAGCATCGGCGTGTTGAAAGGCCCGCCTAGTGTGAAATCCGCGCCGCTACTCGCTGCGGGGCCGCTCCTTGCGAGCCCGCGTCAGCATCCATCTCGGCTTCTCCCAGAGCTCCTCGTACCCGGCCGCGTCCTTGATCAGGACCTTCCTGCCGTCGTCGTCCAGGAGCTCGACTGCCGGGACCTCCGACCTGAACCTGGCGTACTCCGCGTCCGTCATCTCGACCCCTCGCCTCTTCCCGATGCTCGCGTGCCAGTCGGCGCTCGTCCCGTCCAGTGAGAACGCCACGGACGTCGGCCCGGCCTCAAAGTAGACCCTGGCATACCTCAGCCTTCTGGGGAGCTTGTGCACGAGGAGGAACTTCAACACTTTCGCAGAGGCCTCCCCGGGTTAATAATCGATGCGCCTCTAGCCTTTAAGCCGCTCAGGGAGGGGTCGCAAAGGTGATTGTCTTCTGGGGCTGGTGAGTCCGTGTCGTCAGAGATAGCGGAAGACCTCTCCAGGCAGACCCGAGACCTCGTCTCACGGTTCGAAGGACGCGCCAGCACTTTCTCACGCCGCAGGGACCTCGCAGGGATGACGGTCCCCTCCGACCCCAGCTCGGCCGAGAAGACCGCCCAGGAGTTCTTCGGCCGCGGGGAGCACTTCGCCACCGGTATTGATGGGTCGATGGACTTCGACGAGCGCCTGCAGATGATCCTGTTCTACGCCAACGCGACCGCGTACACCTGCACGTTCGCGGTGGGGGAACACGTCAGGTTCGACCTGGGATCCGCCCGCAGGGAATCGCGGCTCGCAGCCTCCGCTGCCGTACCCCTCTGGGCCGAGGACCTCTCCAGCGTGGTGAGCAGCGAGCCCGAGATCGACATAGACCTCGAGCATTCGATGGAGAGGATACCGAACTCCTTCATGACCCTCGGCGAGCTGTATCTCGCCTACCTCGCGTGCGAGAAGTCGAGGCTGGTCTTCCTCGACAGGCCGATGTCCGGGACCTACTCGACCCTGGCAAGGGACGCGAGGAACATGATCAGGAGGGGGGACAACAGGCTCGGCAGGTGGTCAGGCGAGCATCCGGCTTCGGCCCTCGACTTCGCGCTCGCGGTCAACCTCGGCTCGCCCGCGATGGCTCTGCCCACCCGGCCCCGCCACCTCCACTACGCGGTCCTCAGGTCTCTTTTTGACTCACCCGCCGGCGTCCCTGATCTTTCCTTGCGCCTGGGCGTCTCCGAAGCCGAGGCCAAGAGGGCGGTCGCCAGGCTGGTCAAGTTCGACAAGAAGCACGACGGAGCCGTCCTCGCAGACTCATCCGAGGCGCACCTCCGGGTGCGGGACGAGGTCCCAGGCTACTGGGAGCGTGTCCTCGGTCTCGGGTTGGACTACGCCAGGGCAGTCTTCGCCCGCCAGAGGCATCCGCTCGCGCTCAAGGGGGACGAGTACCTCACGATCCTAGACGTCAATGCGGTCGCCTTCATCCTGCTCGAAGGGGTCCTGCAGCGCTCGAGGGAGAGGGGGACCCTTCTCGTGGGGATCGCGAAAGACACCACGGCCACGGACGTCGCGCGGGCCGTCCTCCCGTACGCGTCTTCCGCGGGTTACATCAAGCTGGAATCTCCACCGCCGATGCTGAAGAACGACAGGGCGTTCCTGGCAATTCTGAGCGCAGAGAACCCGGGGATCCTGACGCCGTGGAGGACCAAGGGATACGACGCCGCCTTCTCCACGATCGTCGAGATTGACCACGAGCTGCGCAGCGCGAGGAAGGTGGTCTCCAGGGAGCAGCTCTTCGTCCGCTCGTACTTCCAGCTGCGGACTCTCAGGAGCGACCCGAGCGTCCGCTCGCAGGTCTTCCTCTTCGACAGGGCCTTCGACCCCGGTTGGGACGGGGAAGGGGTGAGGAGCTTCAGCGTGCGGGAACGGTCAGGCGTCACGCGGATCAGCGGCTACTTCGAGGGGGACGAAGGGAGCGCGCTCTCCAACATGGTCGTCCATATCCTGTCCATGAACGACAACCCCGAGGTCTTCGAGGCCTTCGGGCACAACCAGCTGCTGTACCTCGCTGACAAGGCGGTCAAGGCGGAGGTCAGGATGATGAGGAGCTCGCTGCACGGGGTCGCCGACCTGAGCGTCGGCGGAGTCACCAGGAGGCGCAAGATCTTCGGGCTCGTGACTCCTTATAGGCAGCAGCGGGCGGAGGCGGAACACGCGAGGATGAGGCACTAGCCATGCTCAGGGACGAGATGTCATTCTTCGACACGATGGCCGGGGAGTTCGACGCCCGGCTGAAGCTAAACACGAGGACGACAAGGACCTCAAGGAGCGACGGGAGGGAGCTCACGGTCTCAAATCCGCTGGCCATCATCGAAGCCCGTTTCAGCTACAAGGTCCTCGACCGGCTCTACTTCCCGAGCTTCGTAGCAATCGAGAGGGACGTGGACGGGGAGAAGCGGTACGTCATGTTCGAGGTGGTGGGGGTCTCCCCCACGCACTACCAGCTCCCGGGGATCGACTCGTCGATGCCCACCCTGCTCAGGAAGGAGTACCTCGACACCATCAACGAAAGCTGGGGGAAGTCGCAGGAGACCTGGATCGACCTCGCGGCAGTCCCGACCAACTACTGCGCCAAGATAGGTCCGGAAGGGATGGAGTTCGCGCGCGCCCCGTACGCCCCCCTCCCCGGAGCCAAGGCCTGGCTCCTCTCAAAGTCGGCCGTCGAGAGGTTCCTCTGCGTGGCCGGCGGAGAGGTCATCGGGACGATGGCGGGTTTCAATCTGCCGTTCACAGTCGACATGGACAGCCTGATTCGCTACCACGCAGGCTTCTTCGCCTTCACCGGAAGCGGCAAGTCCAACCTCGCGAGCTCGCTGCTCAGGTCCGCGCTCAGGCGCGACCCGGGCCTCACAGCCGTCGTCATCGACATAGCAGGGGAGTACGCAGTCAACCTGCTCGACCTCCTGGACGACAGGTCCCGCATGATCACCACCGAAACCTTCGACAACGAGCAGGAGTTCATCAGCTCGCAGGCAATCCCTGAAAGCCTCGAGGAAGCCGCTGGCCGGAAGCCGGTGGAGCAGGCCCTGTCGCGGGTATGGGCGAGGGGAGTGGACAGGCTTTCGCTCCAGGAGGGCGGGGGAATAGACCTGGCGTGGATACAGCAGCTCTTGGAGAACACGGTCGAAAGCGCAAAGGCAGGGGGCACCGCGGCCAAGATCGCGCTCGCGAAGCTGACGACGGAGTACTATGACAAGTCGGGGTACAGGCCGAGCACGAAGCTGACCGACCTGGACGGAGAAGCGAGGAAGTCCCTCACGTCGCTGCTCACCGATCTCACCCAGAAGGTCCACGAGAAGTCGGGACTGAAGTCAGAGATCGACCTGATACTCGAGATGCTCGAGTCAGGGGACTTCGGCTCGGCGCTCTCCACGCGGCTCAGCCCGGAAAAGCTGGCGGAGCAGCTGGCGAAGGGGCAGGCCCCGAGGCTGAACGTCCTCTACATGCCCGAACCGATGCAGGCGAGGATCGCCACCGAGCGCCTGATCAAGAGGCTGCTCTTCCTGAAGAAGAAGTACGGGAACAAGCAGAGGGTCCTCTTCCTCCTGGACGAGGCGCAGGAGTACATACCCGACGAGCACACAGACAGGGATTTCACGACCCAGTCGAACCGCGCGGTGGAGCAGCTCCTGAGGCAGGGGCGGAAGTACCGCCTCCACTGCTGGATGGCCACCCAGAGGGTGGCGAGGCTCAACGTCAACGCCCTCCAGCAGCTCCACAGCTACTTCGTCAGCACGCTGCCCAGGATGTACGACAGGATGGTGATAGCCGACGCCTTCGCCCTCCCATACGAGGTCCTCGAGAGGTCAGCAGACCTCGGCACGGGCGAGTGGCTCTTCGTCTCGTTCAAGGCCGCCAAGCAGAGGAACGTGCCAGTCTTCCTCAAGACGGAGAACAACGAGGCAACCGTCGCAGAGCACCTCAAGTGAGCCCGGGCGCTGGCGGTCCTGGCTTTGATTGACCCCCTGGGTCGGGTAGCCGACTGGCGCGTCAGTCCAGCGGGCCGCTCTCCACCGCCTCGTACTTCACCTTGGGCTTCTTGGCCATGAAGGTCGGCACGGCGGAGAAGAGGCTGATGAAGCCCAGGAGCAGGAACAGCCCGTGCAGCGAGTTGATGAAGTTCTCCAGCTGGAGCGGGCTTATCGAAACCGAAGTCCCGGAGAAGATGGCCTGGAGCACGGTGCTCGGCACGCTGGCCGCCATCACCGCGAACGCTATGCCCAGGCTGAGCAGGAAACCCGTGTTCACCAGAGTCGAGGACATGCCCGAGGCCACGCCTCTTCTGGGTGTAGGCGTCGCGTTCATTATCGACGCGACGTTGGGCGCCACGAACATCCCTCCCCCTGCGCCTGCGAGCAGCAGCGGCGGGAGCATCTGGTAGAAGCCTCCAAACGGGACTAGCCCGAACCAGAACAGAGCGGTCGAGATCACTAGGACCCCTGCAGTCGCGAACCCCCGGGATCCGAACCTGTCGGAGAGGTAGCCGCTGAGGGGGCCGAGCGTGACGAACGCGACCGAGAACGGGATCAGCTGCAGCCCTGCGGTGAATGCGTCCAGCAGCAGCACGCCCTGGAAGTAGAACACGAGGACCAGCGAGACGCCCCCCCTCGCCATGGACGCGAGGAGGTTCGCAGCCATCCCTGACGCGAACGCCCTTATCCTGAAGAGCGACAGGTCCATCATCGGGTACTTCACCTTCGTCTCAACCACAACGAAGGCCGAGATGCACAGCACTCCGGCCCCCATGGCGCCCAGCGGGAAGGCCGTCCATCCGGCCAGTGCCCCGAACATGAGCCCCAGGAGAAACGTAGCCAGCCCGGCGGCGAAGAGTATGTTCCCCAAGGGGTCCTGCTTCTCGCCCCGGCGCGGCTGCGACGTCTCCTTCAGCTTGAAGTGGGCCCAGAGCGTCGCGAAGGCCCCGACCGGGATGTTGATCCAGAATATCGACCTCCATCCCAGGAACGACCCTGCGAGTATCCCGCCCAGCGCGAGACCGAGGACCGAACCGAGCGTCCCTGCCACCTGGTTCAGGCCGAGCGCCCTCCCCCTTTCGGTCGGCGGGAACACGTCTGTCAGCAGGGCGGCCGCGTTGGCGAATATCAGCGCCCCTCCCGACCCCTGGACGAGCCTGAACAGGACCAGCGAGAGCCCGCTGGGCGCTACGCTGCTGAGGCCTGACCCTACAGTGAAGACGGCGAACCCCACGTTGTAGAGCCTGACCCTGCCGAAGACATCAGAGAGCCTCCCGAAGGTGAGGAGGAGGGACGCGTTGACCAGTATGTACCCCATGATTATCCAGACGGACTCGAAGGGGCTCGCGTGAAGGTCGTCGCTTATCGTCGGGAGCGCAATCAGCACTATGTTGGAGTCCAGGACCGCCATGAACGCGCCGACGGTCGTGTTGGTCAGGACCACGTACTTGTACTGCAATTCTTGGTATTCTCCAGGTCGCGCGATTGCGGATGCGGATAAGACTTTGGCTTCAGAACGCGACGGCCAGGACGAGGGCTGTGACTATGAGCGCTCCTCCTGCGAAGTCCGTCGTGGAGGGGGACTCCTTCCCGAGGGCCTTCGCAAAGACCTGCGTGAGGACAGGCGAGACGCTCGTGAGTATGACGGTCAGGGCCACCCCGATGGTCGAGACCGAATAGACGAAGAGCGTAGACCCGAGGGCCAGGTCGCTCACTATGAGCGTCAGCATGAACCCATATTCGCCTATCCTGAGCCCGGAAGGCCACGCCCTGCCCCTCTTCGTAAGCAGCAGGACGGCCCCGAGGGTGGCAGCCGCAGCTGCGCGGCTGGCGAACGTCACCATCACGAAGTTCCCTCCCGAGTTTATCGCCACCTGCACGAGCTCCTGCCCCGCGGTCCAGAAGAGCCCCGCGATGACTGCGAGCGCGATGCCCTTCGGGCGCGGCTTCGCTCCCCCTCCCCGGGACAGGAGGTAGACTCCGGCGACCACCATCGCGGCTGCCACGAAGTTGGCGTAGGGAATCGCCTGGCCGAGGGCGGCACCGGCGAACTGGACCATGAGGACGTAAGTGTAGGCGACGGGCGTAGTCACTGAGGCTCCGATCTGGCGCAGCGAGAGCAGGAAGAGGCTGTCCCCGATGGCGAGGGTGAGCACCCCGCTGGGGACCGCGGCGCCTAGCCCAGAGGTGCTCCAGGAGAAGAGCGCGGGGACGACTAGCACCACCGAGGCCGTCGAAGTGCGGAGGAAGTTGAAGCTGAGGAAGTCGAACTTCGCGAGGTAGCCCCGGTAGTAGATCGGGCTGACCGCCCAGATGAATGCTACGAGCAGGGCGTACGCCGGGCTGGCCAATCACCCTGCCCCGAGGACCGGGCTAATTAGTCCGAGCGGTGCTCTCTTCCAGCGCCTTCACATCAGCCGACAGGCTCGCCGGAACCCCCCTGCAACCGCAGGCGGCTGAATGCTCGGCGTGCCATTCGACCCTCTGCTCCCTCGTCGGTCTGCCCGGCATCCTGTGCGTGCGGTGCCAGTCGGCGTTGACTTTTCCTTTCATCTGAGCCCGTTCATTACCTTGTGCTCTATCCGCATGCACTTGTCCATCACGTAGTCGATCCCGGCGACTGCGAGTATCTTCTTCGCCTCCTCGTTCTCCAAGCCGAGCTGCCCCCAGAAGACGTACGGCCTCCCCGTCCTCTTCTTCATCTCGGCTACCTGCCTCGCGACCTGGGGGAACTCCTCTGAAGGTCTGAACACCTCGACCACCTCAACGGTCTTCGCAGCCTGATCCGGGACCTCGGCCAGCGTCGGATAGGCCTTCGCCCCGAGGACGCTGTCGGCCGTGGGGTTCACCGGGATTATCGTGTACCCGCGCTCCTTGAGGTAGGCAGGTACTGTGTTCGCCTCCTTCTCCGGGTTCTTGGACGCGCCGACGACCGCGATCACCCTGTACTTCCTCATGACCTCCTTCGGGTCCACCGTGAACTTGGGCATGAAAACTGCGCCCCCTGGCCTCTTAATACAGCTGTCGAGTCGAGGGGCCGTAATCCTCTAAAACAGGGAGGCCGAAGGCGTCGGCAAGATGCTGAGCGCTCTGCTGACCAACATCTCGCTGGGCACCGCGGACCTCCTCTCCTACGGCATGATCATAGTGGTCGCGATCTTCCTGCTTTCAGGGCCCGCGATCACCTACTATTACTGGAAGAAGAACAAAAGGATGAAGGCGGCTTCGCCTACTGGCTCTGCTTGATGCTCTTCTGACCTCTGCTGCGCCTCTGGATTGGGATCACGATCGCAGCACCCACCGCTGCGAGAGGCAGGACGACCGCGGCCACTTCGATTATCCCGGCCACGACGCTGAGGAAGAGGCCGCCCACGTATCCGAAGAATGTGACCACTCCTGACGGCGAGGGAGGCGCGACCACCCTCACCACCGTGCTGGTCTGTGCGACAGTGCCGTTCTGGTCGGTGGCGCTGACCTGCACCTTGTAGCTTCCAGCCTGGAAGTAGGTGTGGATGACGACCTGTCCCTGGCTGGCGTAGCCGTCCCCGAAGTTGTAGTTGACTATGTAGGGCTGCGAGCCCCCCTTGACGACGGCGTTGAAGGTGACGCTGAGCGGAGAGGTCCCGTTGACCGGGATCGCGCTCAGGGTGATGGAGAGCGGTACCTGCGTGGCCGTCACGGTGATGGTGACGTTGATCGTAGAGTATTCGATGAGCGTCCTCATCTGGAGTATCTCGCTCTGCACCTCGTTGATCTGCTGGTTGACTCCCTGGAGCTGTGTTTCGATCGCCAGCGTGGAGTTGATCGTCGTCGACTGGTTGAGGAGCCTCAGCAACGCTCCCTGCTCGGTCTGGAGCGAAGCGAGGGTCGCGTTCAGGTCTGTGTACTGGACGTGGACGTCGTTGGAGTTCGAGGTGAGGCCGAGGACCGTCCCCATCGCCTCGACCTTTGCGAGGACCTGCTGGTACTCAGCCGCCGGGACCCTGATCACCACGTACGCCGAGTTGCTGTACGTGGACTGGTAGGCGACGTACCCTCCGACCGAGTACGCCAGTGCCACCACTCCTGAGGCTGTCTGCTCAGGGGCCGAGGTCCTGATGCTGAGGTCGCTTGAGAATTCGATGAGCCCTCCGGCTGCGGTCGGGGTGCCCTGCGTGACGTTCGACATTCCTTGGCCCGGAGGAACCGCCTGTGTGGTGGTGCTGACGGTCGTCGTGACCGTCGCCGCCTGGCCAGGATTGACTACTTCCGTGTTCCCTGGGCCCGTATAGTACGTGTCTGGACCGAAGCCATGGGCGCTAACGGCGTTGTTTGCTGCGCCGGTGAGGGAGGTGAGGTCCTGAAGGCTTGCATAGGGGTTGTATGTGGTTGTCGCCGGTGCAAAGCTGCCGGGCGTGCCGGCCATCGAAAGCAGAGCCAGCACGAAGCCGCCCACGACTATGAGGGCGACGAGTCCCATCAGCACCCTCCCGGTCGTAACGCGGCCGTGCAGGTTCACGGCCGACTGTCCCACCCGAGACGATATAGTCCCAGCACAGAGAACGAGCCGTTCTGGGAGGGCGAACACATCCTTATCTCGCCTGAGGGCCTATACCGAAGCCATTGCCCGAGGCTCCTAGGGAGGCGGTGGAGTACGCCCTTCGCGGGAAGACCCTGACCGTCTACCTCTACCTCCTGAAGCACGGCAAAGCCATAGGGGTCCGCGAGATCCAGAAGGCTCTCGGGTTCTCAAGCCCATCCGTCGCGTTTCATCACCTCGACAAGCTGGTCGAGCTCGGGGTGGTAGAGAAGGACCAGTACGACAGGTACGTCCTGGCCAGGAAGGTCGACACGGGGATACTCCACTCCTTCGTCAGCATAGGTGGGCTGACGCTTCCGAGGCTCGGGTTCTATGCCGCCTTCTTCACGACAATAGCTGCCGCATATCTGCTGGCCAACCGGGGCTACCTCGACCTCTACGCCCTGATCGGGACCGTGGGAGGGGCGGCCATCTTCTGGTATGAGGCTTGGCGCGTGTGGAGGAGGAAGCCGTTCTGAGAACTAGAACTATCTACCCTCGGGGTGGGGCCGGATGAGCATGGATGGCAGGCGCTTCGGTATCGGCGCAGCCGCGGGCCTTCTTCTCGCCCTCGCGATCGTCGCTTCCTACGGGGTCGTCTCCCCGTCAGCCTCGCCCTTCTCGCCCGCCCAGGGCAGGAACGTCCCTGCAGCCTCGGTGACAACGACAGCGACGACGTGGCCCTACTTCTGGACGACCGGACCGTCGGCTACCACGTCCCAGGGCAATCTGTCGAGCCTCAACGGCAACATCGGTCCCACCAACCCAGATACTACGGCAGCCTCGAACAGCCAGAGCGGGGGGCTCGTGTTCTCTTCGAGTCTGGCGACCGCCAATCAGCAGCCCTCCCTTTCCAGGGCCCTGATGCTGGCGCCCATAGTCGTCGCCTCACTTCTCGGCGTCCTCCTCTACAGGGCATCGGCGCGGAGCAGCAGCGACCAAGAAACCGACTAGGCGCTGCTTCCTCTACGGCCCGTCTACTTCGAGACCAGGAACTCCCTGCTGTTGGGTTCCTTGCCTTCCCAGCGCTTCGACCAGCCGGCCAGGTCGCACAGGATCTTGTAGACCTCGTGCCCCTTGACTGTGAGCGAATACTCTATCCTCGGCTTGTCCTCGGCGTATACCTTCCTCTGGACCACCCCGAACTTCTCGAGCTGTGTCAGCCTCTCAGCGAGAGAGGTGGCGCTTATCCCCTGGATGTGCCTCTTGAGCTCGTTGAACCTGGTCGGTTCGATCTGTCCGAGCATGTGAATGGTGGGAAGGGTCCATGTGCGGGTGATCTGATTCCACGTCTGGTGCACGACCGCGCATGAGTCGAGCGTCTTCTGGTCAAGCTGCTCTTGCTTGGTTAGGCGCGTCATACCTAGTTGGTATGGAAAGACTACCAGTTTTAAAAACCTGTCTCGGCATAAGAGAATCCATGATCGGGAACGAGCGCGTCGCGAGGCGCGCTGTGGCCTTCAGCGAGGCAGAAGCGGAGTACCTGGCAGAGAACTTCATCGGCAGGGTCGCCACGTCCTCGACCTCCGGCCAGCCTCATGTGGTCCCTGTCGGCTACAAGTTCGACGGCAGCACGATAGCGTTCGGGGGCTGGAACCTGACCAAGACCCTGAAGTTCAGGAACATGATGGCGAACAACAAGGTGGCGTTCGTCGTAGACGACGTGGTCTCGACGAGCCCATGGAAGGTGAGGGGGGTCGAGGTCCGCGGGACGGCAGAGCCTGTGCCCTCGAAGGAGGGTGTGACCATGATCAGGATAATCCCGCTCAATATTAGGAGTTGGGGGCTGGGGGGCTGAGCGTGGCTATCCCGGGCTTCGAAGGACAGGTCACGCAGGCAGTCGAGAAGCTGAGCGACAGCATCGTAGGTGTCAGCAGCATGAGGCTCGAGCGGCGCTTCTTCGGGATAGTCCCGCTCGAAGGTCAGGGGTCAGGGATCATCCTCGACAGGAAGGGCCTGATCGTGACGAACAACCACGTGATAGACGGGGCGAGCCAGGTCCGCGTCAGCCTGAAGGACGGCAGGACCTTCACTGGCGAAGTGGTGGGCGCAGACGAAGCGACAGACGTGGCCGTGATCAGGCTCGACGCGGATGACCTCCCTGCCGCAGAGCTCGGCGACTCCGAGGCGCTGAAGGTGGGGCAGTTCGTGCTGGCTATCGGGAACGCGCTGGCCCTGCCTGGCGGCCCGACGGTCTCGATGGGCGTGCTCAGCGCGAAGGGGAGGCCGCTGCCGGGATCGGACTTCATCTTCGAGGGGCTGCTGCAGACAGACGCAGCCGTCAACCCTGGCAACAGCGGGGGGCCTCTCGCCGACCTCGACGGCCGGATAATAGGCATCACCACGATGATGATACCGTACGCTCAGGGAATGGGCTTCGCCATTCCGATCAACACGGTCAAGAAGATAGCCCAGGAGATACTCGAGAACGGAAGGGTCTCCAGGCGCTGGATCGGCATCTCGGGCATAGACGTGACCCCGCAGCTCGCCCGCAGGTATGACCTGCAGACCGCGTCCGGGTTCTTGGTAGCAGAGGTGGTTCCGCGCAGCCCTGCGGACTACGCTGGCATCCGCAGCGGGGACGTGGTGGTCGGGGCGGACGGCGGGGAGGTGAAGCACACGAAGGACCTGCTGCTGGCCATCTCGAGGGTCGGGGCTGGGGGGAGCGTGAGGCTTGAGGTCGACAGGATGGGGAGGAGGGGGTCCCTCGACGTGAAGCCCTCCGAAGCGCCTCCGGTCCAGACGGCTGACGGCAGATAGCAGCAGAGGCGTCTCAGCGGAGCGTGCGGTACACGCCGTCCAGGAGCTCTAGAGAGAGTTCTCCGCTGTTGATCCCGACCTGCTCGACCTGAAGGCCAAGCGGTACCCCGTCCCTCCGCCGTTCTGATTCCGATACTATCCTCTGGAAGATCTCTCCGGCCACCTTGAGCGATTCCTGCCCCATCCTGTCGGCGCTCAGTATCCTCTTCTTGACCTTCGGGGGGATGGCCACGTCGAGGCTCTCGATGAGTGCCATGATGCTCGCAGAGGGGACCGTGGCGAGGCTCACGAACACTGTCAGAGGCTCCGCTCCGGTCTTCTCGCAGAGCCTGCCATAGGCCGCGAGGAAGCGCAGCGCGGGTTCCGCGTCGAAGCATATCTGAGATGTCACGAAGTCGCACCCTGCGCCAGCCTTGGCCCAGACCCTCCTCGCTTCTGTCAGACGAGAATGGACGCCGTAGTCCGCCGACGCGGCCACCTCACGGCCGAAGATGCATATACCGCCCAGCGCAAGGTCCTCCGCCCTTTCTGCGTTGATGAGGGAGAGCGCCTCCAGCACGCTCGGTCCCGACAGCGGGTCTTCATGCCTCTCCTTCCCCACTATCACCAGGTTCCGAATCCCGTAGTCGCCCAGTATCTTCCTCGTCCGGGCGAGGAGCTGCTCCCTCCCCAGCCGGGGCGCGATGATGTCGACGATCGGCTCCTTGTGGTCTCTTATCAGCAGCGCATACTCCTCTGGCGGAATCGTGGTCGGCGAGTAGCGGACGCCGTCCCCGTCCTTCCTCCTCGTCATGAGCTCCGGGATGTTGATCGCGTCGATCCTCCTGTCCGTAAGCACGTTCTCCACCCCTCGGAGCTCGGTGTTGAACCGAGAGGTGTCTCTCCTCGGGGGGACGATCTCGTAGATCAGGGGCCCGTCCTTCAGAGAGGTCTTGAGGCTCAAGCCAATCGGATCTACGCGTACTTCTTCCGCAGGACCTCTGCGGCCGCGGTCATGGATTTCAGCTTCGCGAAGGCCACCTCCCTGGGGAACGTCCTGAACATGCCAGGCGCGAAGCCGCAATCGGGGTTCAGCCAGATCCTCTCGGGCTCGATGTGTCCCGTGATCCTTTCGACCCTGGACACGACCTCCTCGGGCGTCTCCACTTCGTAGTTCTGGACGCTTATGACCCCGAGCCCGATCTCGAGGTCGCTCGGGAATTCGTCTATCAGCTTCGTAGGGTCCCCGGTCCCAGCGGTGGTGTACTCCAGGACGAACTGCTTCGTCTTCGTCTCGAGCAGCTCGGGGAGGAACCTCTCGTACCCGACGTTGAAGTAGGGAGAGTCCTTGTTCGGCCAGCGGTCCATGTGGACCCCGATCCTCACGCCGGTCACGCCCACCGTGACCTCGTTCAGGAGCTCGACCGCGAGCTTGAGCTCTTCCCTGAACCCCCTGTACTTCTGCCCGTACAGCTCCTTGAACACGCTCCTGTACCTGTCTGGCTTGTCCCCCGCCTCCGTGAGGTCCCCGAGCATCGGTTCGTCGAGCTGGATGAACGAGACTCCCGCTTCCTTCAGCCTCGCGACCTCCTTCCGGAGCAGCTTGGCGTAGGCGTGGCCGAACTCCTCGGGGGTCGGGTACGCATCCCTCGAATGGATGCTGTGCCAGCTCTCCCACATCACGAGGTAGGGGGCCGGGAGGGTGACCTTGAACGGCCTGCGCGAGTACTTCCTTGCCTTCGCGAACTCGTCCGCGGCGATTACCGAGTCCCGGAGGGGCTCGGAGACCACTGCCCTTGCGTACGTCAGCTGGACCTTGTTCGTCTTCAGGATGTCCATGGCCCGAGGGTTGAGCTTGGTGATATGCATCACCTTGAAGCCTGGGATCTT
Organism: bacterium; assembly: GCA_027310575.1. Taxonomy (GTDB): domain Archaea; phylum Thermoproteota; class Nitrososphaeria; order Nitrososphaerales; family Gagatemarchaeaceae; genus UBA183. Next base: position 63,011 of record DAIDAO010000037.1, read on the forward strand.
GTCCCCAACGAAGCTCACGAAGCTGCTTCTCCTCTGCTCCCCGTCCGTTATCACGTCGAGCCCGGCCTCCTCCTCGCCTTCGATCGTGGCCCTGGTCGCGCCATCGAGCAGCTTCTCGTATTCGCCGTGGGGGAGATCTCCAGCGGAGTGTCTCCCAGCCGCTTCAACCAGCTCGCGGGGGCGGGAGAAGCTTCCGACGACCGTGGTCGTGAACGCCAGGCTCAGCCCACCCTGCTCCTAAGGGCCTCTGCCCTGTCTGTCCTCTCCCATGTGAAGTCCGGGTCCTCCCTGCCGAAGTGCCCGTAGCACGCGGTCTTCCTGAAAATGGGCCTCTGAAGGTCGAGCTCCCTTATGATGATCCCGGGCCTCATGTCGAAGAGCTCGCGCGCGGCCGTGGTGATCGCTTCATCCCCGGCCCTTCCGGTCCCGAAGGTGTCCACCATGAACGAGACGGGCTCGGCGACCCCGATCGCGTACGCTATCTGCACCTGGCACCTGTCTGCAAGCCCGGCGGCGACGATGTTCTTCGCGATGTACCTGGCCATGTAGCTCCCGGAGCGGTCGACCTTCGTCGGGTCCTTCCCGGAGAAGCACCCGCCGCCGTGCGCTCCCACCCCTCCGTAGGTGTCGACAATGATCTTCCTCCCCGTCAGCCCCGAGTCCGCGAGTGTCCCGCCGATTACGAAGCGGCCCGTCGAGTTGACGTAGAACTTCGTCCGCCCGTCGATCAGTCCGCTCGGGACCACCTTCTTGACCACGCGTTCGACGACGTCCTGCCTCACCTGCGCCTCGTCCGCGGATTCGTTGTGCTGCGCCGCGACCACCACCGCGTCGACCCTCGTGGGCCTCCCGTCGTCGTACTCCACTGTGACCTGGGACTTGCCGTCAGGCCTGAGGTAGGGGATCTCGCCGCTCTTCCTGCTGTCCGCGAGCTGTCTGACTATCCCGTGCGCGAGCGTTATCGGCAGCGGCATCAGCCCCGGCGTCTCCTTCGAGGCGTATCCGAACACCAGCCCCTGGTCTCCCGCACCCATCTCCTCGAGGGGCTTGTTCACGCCCATCGAGATGTCGGGGGACTGCTCCTCGATGGAGACGAGGACGCCGCACGTCTCCCAGTCGAGCCCGTCCTTGGCGTTGTTGAAGCCTATGTCCTTCAGGACGTCCCTGACGATCTGCTTGATGTTGACGTACGAGGTCGTCGTTATCTGGCCCGTCACGACGACCGTCCCCTGCATGATCAGCGTCTCGCAGTCAACCCTGGCGTCCCGGTCCTTGGCTATGATGGCGTCAAGCACCGCGTCGGAAATCTGGTCCGCGCACTTGTCGGGGTGGCCCTCGGCCACGCTCTCGGAGGTGAACAGGTGCCTTCCGGCCATCAGGAGCCTTCTCCTGTTTGAGGTGTCATGTGCGGGCGGGGACGAGTAATAGGTTAAATATGCTCCTGCTCGAAATATTCATTGAAGAATATTGTCCGCAGGCCTGATCGAACCCAGGCAGCTCAAGAAGATACGGACGCAGCTCGGCTACACCCAGGGTGCGCTCGCGGCGGCGGCAGGCGTCAGCCAGTCGATCGTCGCCAAGATCGAGGCGGGGTCGGTCGACCCGACTTACAGCACCCTCTCCGCGATCTCCCGCGTCCTCGCGTCGGGCCGCGCCGAGAGGGGGAGCAGGGCCTCTGACATCATGTCTTCGCCGGTCATCGGGGCACGCGAGAACGCGCGGCTGTCAGAGTGCGTCGAGATAATGAGGAAGAAGGGGTTCTCTCAGATCCCCGTCCTCTCCGGGAGGAAGATGGTCGGAACCATATCCGAGGGCCACGTCATGAGCCTTGTCTCCGCGTCCGCCGACCCGCACGGCACGCTGGCCGAGAAGGTCGGGGACCACCTTCTCCCATCGTTCCCGATCGTCGGAGGGGACACGCCTGTCGAAGCGCTCTTCTCCCTCTTCCGATTCTTCCAGGCGGTCATCGTAGGGTCAGCCGAGCAGCCGGAGGGGATAATCACGAAGATCGACCTGCTTACTGCGCGGAGCGGTTGACGGGGCGCCTGTCCTCAGTCTTCGCGCCATCGGAAGAACCTGACCGCCAGCGCGAACACCACGATGGAGATCACGATCAGCAGCCCGGCATCGAAGAGGCCTGGTCCGTAGTTCTCGTAGATCATCACGTTGTTCAACCCGTCGATCATGTAGTACAGCGGAAGGACGTGGGCGATGTGCTGGAGATAGACAGGCATCGAGCTCACGGGGAAGAATGTCCCAGAGAGGAACATCATGGGGAAGGTTACGAGGTTCCCCACCACAGCGGCCGACTCGGGGCTGTTCGAGACGGTCCCCACCAGCATGCCCAGAGAGACGAAGAAGAACGGCCCTACGACGAGGAATATGCCTATGCCCCAGGTGAAAGCGATATGCGCCCCGAATACGTAGATGCCCACCACGGTCATCAGGATGAAAGACAGGACGGTGGTCCCCACGTACCAGATGATCTTCGATACGAGCCACTCGGTCTTCGTCAGAGGGGTCAGGGAAAGGAGCTTGAACACCTTGTCCCTCCTGTAGGTCGAGCTGATGTTCACGAGGGCGAACATCGGGCTGGTCAGCGCTGAGAAACCGACGAGGCCGGGTATCAGGAAGTCGATGTACTTGTACTCGGACCCGACCACCGTGCGGGGCTCTATCCCCACGCTGTGGACGCCGGTCGCCCCGTACTGGTTGAACCCGTTGACCACCTCGCTGACTATCCCGTAGACGACCTGACTGGTGGTCGACGACGGGTTCTGGAACACAGTCACGTTGACCTTCTGGTCCGCCTGGAACGCGGAGCTGAAGCCCTGAGGGATGATTATCCCATCCGCAGCCGACCTGGACGAAAGGTACTGCGAGAAGTTCTGGTCAGCGGGGACCGGCCTGAGGCAGAGGCCCGTGGTGGCGGATGGGCTGCAGTCGCTCGATGTGGCGTTCAGCGCTTGGATGAACGACACCGAGGCAGGGCCGGCGTCGAGATTCTGGACATAGACCGTGGCCTGGCTGACGCCGCCGCCCGCGAATATCGCTCCGAAGAGCAGTATGAGTATTATCGGGAAGATCAGGGTGAAGAAGAAGCCCTCCCGGCTCCTGATGTTCCCCCTGGCATGGACCTTCAACTCGGCCAGCATCCGCCGTCCGCTGAACGCCATCCTACTCCGTCCCCTCCTCCCTGCCCTCCTCTCCGACCAGGCGGAGGAACACGTCTTCGAGGCTGTCCCTCTTCACATTGAGGTCGCCCCAGTCCGTCCCAGACTCTTCGATCGCTCCAAGTGCCACCAGGGCGTCGTCTTTGTCCCTGAGGCGTATCGTCACTGTCCCGGCCTCGCCCTCGACCTGAAGCTTCGTGTTCTCCCTCAGGTACGTCAGCAGGTCATCCTTTGCTTTCACCATCATCTTCTGCCCTGAGCCGAACTTCGACTCGATTTCTCCCGTGGTCCCCATGGCGACTATCTTGCCGTGGTTCATTATCGCCACCCTGTCCGCGAGCTCCTCGGCTTCTTCCAGATAGTGGGTGGTGAGCATCACCGTCCTCCCTTCGTTCTTCAGCTTCCTTATCACCTCCCACACCGCCCGTCTCGCCTGAGGGTCAAGGCCCGTCGTCGGCTCGTCGAGGAAGACGACTTCGGGGTCGTTGACGAGGGAGAGCGCCATGCCAAGCTTCTGCTTCTGCCCCCCCGAGAGGTTCTGGAACCACACGTTGGCCGCGTCCTCGAGGATCACGCGGCGCAGCATCTCGTCGGGCTCCACCCGCCTGTTGAAGAGCGCCGCGTAGTATGCGATGGCCTCCCTCGGGGTAGGATAGTCCAGGAACTTGAAGCCCTGGGGGATGACCCCTATCCTCTCATGCAACTCGTAGCCTTTGTGCCACGGATCGAGGCCCAGGACCCTTGCCGTCCCCCCATCCTGCCGCCTCAGGCCTTCAAGGATCTCTATGGTTGTGGTCTTCCCCGCGCCGTTGGGTCCGAGGAGGGAGAACACCTCCCCCTTCCGCACCGAAAACGATACCCCGCCGACAGCGCGAAGTTGCCCATAGCTCTTCTCCAGGCCGGCGACCTCGATGGCGGACATGAGAATCCCGCCCCGGAGGCAGATATTTACGACGTTCGACCTTCCGCGGCCGAATCCTGTCGAAACGACTTCAGGCGGTCGCCGGGGCGTCCCATCCCCAGGGACCGCGTCTCCACCTGCGCCTGCCGAAGAGCAGCATCATTATTCCCCCTAGGATCAGGACTATCCCTGCCAGCACGGCCAGGAGTTCGAGCAGGGTGACTATCACGCTGACCACGAAGCTGGACAGGAGTATCAGGACCGCAGCGCCGACCAAGATCATGAGCGCCCCGACGACCTGGGACTTGTGCACCGTTCTGCGTGCGAGGTGCGCTATTTATCCTCTAGACGCCCGCGGACGGTCGCAAGCGCGTGCGACACGGTGTGACGCTCGCGAGCGGGCGCTACGGTCCGACTGACCCCGGCTCGCTCACGGCTTCTGTGCCATGAGCCTGATGGTCCCTGGGTGCAGCTCCTCAGTCTTTACCTCATACCCGTAGCCGGTGACGACGGCCTTCAGGAACTCCGAAGAGCACACCGTCGTCTCTATCGCCCTGCCTGCACCGACCACGTCGATCTGTATTGCCCCGTCTTCTCTCTTCGTGAGCGCGAAGTGCTTGATGGGGATGAAGAACCCGAAGTCTTTCGCCAGCGGGGCGATGTCCTCTATGCCCTCGGCCGCCATCTTGAGGAGCCCGACAAGAGACGTCCCGAGTCTGCGGAACCTGGCCAAGGTGGAGGCGCTGTCGGAGGTGTACTGCTTCTCGACCAGGTACTCGACGAGGTCGGAGGGCAGGGCGATGGCATCGACCTGCCTCAGCAGCGAGAGCATGCGCCATATCCTGTAGAACTCGTCAGGGCTGCCCCCCTCCCGGGAGATGTCGGTAATGGCCGAGAGGGACCTGTTCGCGAACGCGAAAAGCGTCATCTTCTTCCTCTCGGCTTCCGCGGCGAACTCTTCGAAGACGGTCTTGTCCACCGAGATGTTCGTCCTTGCGATGGAAATCCTTCTTCCGGGCTTGGCTCTTCCCGCAGGCGCGAACCGGGCGACCTGGCTATGGTCCGGCAAGCGACCTTATCACCTTGCAGCACTCCCGAACGCTCTCCTCCCCCACCCCAGCGGCTTCGGCGACTTCCGCCTGGGTCGCGTTCTCTCCCAACGAGCAGCAGGCGAGGTAGAGGGCGGCTGCCGCGAGGGTCATTGGGTTCCGGCCCCCGAACCCCGCCTCTGTGGTCTTGGCCACCGTCGCCTCGGCCAGCTCGTAGACTTCTGCGGAGAGACGACGGCCGAGCGCCAGGCGTCGCACGTACCCCACGCCGTTGAGACGGGGGCGGGAGATGTGCATCCTTTCGAGAATCATACCGTATCGCCTGCCGAGGTCCCTTGGGTCAGTCCCCGAAGCCTCGGCCAGCTCTCTCAGAGTCACAGGAACCTTGTGCTCCCTGCAGGCCACGTACAGCGCGGCCGCGGCCAAGGTTGTGCCGTCGGTCGCCCTGCCGAAGTGCATCCCCGCTGCGTCCGCACCGATTGAATCGGCCCGCTTCCTGACCTCTCTCGAAAGGTGCAGACTGTCAGCGACCAGCTTCAGCTCATGGGTGAAGTGCGGGATTCTGCCGCGGATGTGAGCCTCGCTGCTCGGACGCTCGCGGAATCTCAGTGACTGGCGCATGGAGTGCCCTGTCGGAGTGATGGGCCCAGTCCGACTTAACTCAATCCGTGCATTTGCTCGCGACTGCGTGGACTACCTGCTTTCCACACAGCAAGGGCTGGTCGGCTGCCTGGATTCTCCTCCCACGTCGAATCGGCCCGCGCCACCCGGGCGGCGTCCCGGGCCCTCTCCCGGGCACAAGCTCGCCGGAGACCTAGGTCTGCGACCTGCCGCAATGCGAGCAGAAGGAAGAGCCTTCGTCCAGAGGCTCCCCGCAATGCTTGCATCTTGCCTGGGCGCCCAGCAGGCTCAGCCATCCGCCCGCCGCTGCGGGCGCGGCTCCGCCGCTGTTGCCCTGGGCTTTCGCCTTGCGCTTCCCTCCGGAGGTGCCCGCGCCGTAAAGTGCCATAGTGACGCCAATCCCGATCAGGACGACGGGGAGCGATGCCACCGTCGGGTCGACGCCGGTGTCACGCAGGGTCAGCCTGACAAGAGCGTCTGTCGCGGACGTCGTGGATCTGGAGACGAGCACCATGAAGTATGCTTTGGGGCTGCTCGAACTGGAGATGGCGAAGGAGTAGTTCTTGACGTCGAGCGAGGACTGCGGGTAGACCTGGCTTGGCGCTGCCCCGCCCTGCTTCCACGCAGTGAAGTTGCCTCCGTTCATGAGGAAGAAGTCAACGGACTGCGGTCCCGCCGCGATCGTGGCGGTCAGCTCTTCACCTGCAGCGAGAGGGTACTCGACATAGGAGTAGTTCCCTGGGCCCACATTCACGAAGTAGGTCACGGTATGGGTCTGAGACTGCGTGATGCCGGTGTCGTTGCCGAGCGACGCGACGAGGCCGGGCGTCAGGAACGGCAGCGCCCCGATGACGATGAGGATGATCCCCGGGAGCAGGAACTTGAATCTCAAGAGGGCCCTCGACCTGGCCAATGGGAAACGAGGCGTGAGGGCTGCGACATGGAATCAGGGAGGCGTCTCGCTTCGAGCATCTGTCTCATGTATGCCCGCGTCCTGGCTGGTGTAAATACCCTTGCGTGCAACTGCCCGCAAAACCGCAAGCGCCGTCTGTACCGTCTCCCTCCCAGACTGCACCCTGTCATGGCAGCTAGACCACTTCGAATCGGAGCTAACTGCGCGCGCTGAGAATGACGCTTGGAAACTGGCCTATGAACATCCCGAGGGCCGTGTCGACCGCGTCAGGGGAGCCTGGGAGGCAGACGACCAGCTTTCCGCCAGAGACTCCGGCAGTCGCCCTGCTCAGGAAGGCCGGGGAGCCGATCTTCCCATAGCTTTCTCTTCGGAAGATCTCGCCGAACCCATCGAGCTCCTTCTCGACGTACGGCCGGATGGACTCGATGGTCACGTCATCCGGCGAGACCCCGGTCCCGCCCACGAAGATGATGACGTCGTTCGTCCCTGAGAGAAACTCCTCCACCCTCGCCTTGAGCATGGATCTGTCGTCAGAGATCAGGAATCTGTCCGAAACGACGTGGCTCCGTCTCACTATGGCCTCGGCGCTGTCCCCCGACTGGTCGTTCACCTCTTCGTTGTTGGACTTCTTCCTGTACTTGCTGGTGCTCACGGTCACGATGACGAAACGGAGGCGGCTCCGGGCGCCAGGGGAGTCAGAACCGTCTTGCACGAACGATCTCCCGCCCTCCTGACCAGATTTCGGCCCCCGTGGCGAGTCTTTCCTTCTTCCAGATGGGGACGGACTTCTTGACCATCTCGGTCCCGAACCTGCACGCCTCGAAGGCCTCCTGCCTGTGCGCGGAAGAGACCGCTATGGCGACGCTGACTTCTCCGAGCCCGAGCCTCCCCGTGCGGTGGGCCATTCTGACCTTCTTCAGCGTCCATCTCCTGAGCATCTCCTGCCGTATGTCGGCGAGGCTCTTCGTCGCGAGGGGGACGTATGCCTCATACGTGATCCCCCTAACGCGCCCCGAGTCTCCGAAGTCCCTCACGGTGCCGAGGAAGAGGACCACGGCTCCCGCACCGGCGTCCGCGACCGACCGCAGGACCTCATCAGGGGAGGTCTCCTCCGCTGCCACAGTGACCGGTTTCGCTTTCGTCTCTCAACCCCCCGCCACAGGAGGGAGCAGCGCGACCGTCGCGCCTTCCCGAAGGACGACTTCGCTGCGCACGAGCTCCTGGTCGACGGCTACGCTGATCACGCCTCTGATCCGGGAGAGGTCTGAGTGTCTCTTCTCGGCCTCGGCGAGAACGCTCCTGACCGAAGCAGGCGCCTCCTGGGAGAACTGCTCCTCCCCCTTCCCCGCCATGTCCCTCGCGACGCCGAAGTAGAGGACTTTCACCCGTGTGAGGCCCATCTTCTCAACCACCGATCGTGTTCATCGGCCTTACGTGCTTGAACGTGGCGTTCTGCCTCAACAGAGATTCGACCCCCTCGAACTTCAGCCAGAAGCACCTCCGGATGTAGTTCGCTATCTCTTCGTCGCGCGCTCCTCCCCTGAGCAGAGACTTCACGTCGTACTCTTCCATGCTGAAGAGGCAGGGCACCATCTTGCCGTCTGCGGTCAGCCGTATGCGGTCGCAGCTTCCGCAGAAGGGCTGCGTCATCGAAGTTACCGTCCCGACCTCCCCTGCCGAGCCGTCTGCGAACTTGTAGGTGCTGGCAGTCGCTCCGCGCTCTCGTGCCACCGGGGAAAGCCTGTAGACCGCTTGGACCCGTCCCATGATCTCCGCGCCGCTCAGGACCCTGTCCGCGTCCCAGAGCCTCCTCCCGTCGAAGGGCATGTATTCGATGAATCTGACTGTGACGTTCCAGTCTCGAGCGAGCCTCGCGAAGTCGAGTAGTTCGTCCTCGTTGTCCCCCCTCCGGACGACGCAGTTGACCTTGAGCGCGAGCCCGACCCGTCTGGCCTCTTCCATTCCGTCGAGCACCCTTGGGAGCATGTCCCTCGCCCCAGTGATCGCTTCGTAACGGTCAGGCTTCAGGCTGTGCAGGCTCACGGTCACCCCAGCCAGCCCGTTTTCCCGCAGCCTGCCGGCCATCTTCTTCAGCATTGGCCCGTTCGTCGTGATGCTGACGTTCTTGATCCCTCGGATGTCGGCCAGCAGCCGGACGAGCTTCTCGACGTCCTGCCTGACGAGCGGCTCCCCGCCGCTCAGCCTTATCCGCTCTACGCCCATCGTAGCGAGCAGCCGAGCCGTCCGCGTTATCTCCTCGAAGGTGAGGATCTCGCTCCGGTTCAGCCACTCCGGGTGGAGGGGCATGCAGAAGTCGCAGCTGTAGTTGCATCTGTCCGTGACCTGGATCCTCAGCTTCTTGGCGACCCTGCCGTACGAGTCGCCCAAGGATGCACCCGAGGGACTCCGCCCCCTGCCTGTAGGCCCAAGCGCGCCGCTCCTGCGCTCCTCAACCATCTCTTCAGATCCCTCCGACAAGCTTCATGAGCTTCGCCATGTCCCTGGGCAGCGTCAGCACTGGGATCCCCTGGAACGTCCTCTCCCCGGTCTCCTTTCTGTTCAGGATGCAGACAGGCGCAGGGTGTATCGCCAGGAGTTCCTCCGCGTCTTCGAGGGTCCTGACGCAGAGAATCCGTATCACCCCCCTCCTCCTCGAGAGCTTCCTGTACAGCCCTTCGACGATTAGGTAGTCCACCCGCCGTGACCTGAAGGTGCGGAAGAGCCTGTCCAAGGTCAGCCCGCTGGTGTCCCCCTTCTCGATTATCGTCAGCTCCTTTGGGGCCAGCGCGATGACAGTCGACGCCCCGGCAGCCGCGTGCCGCCACGTGTCCTTTCCCTTGGTGTCAATGGTGAAGTCCTCGTCATGGATGTGCTTGAGGGTCCCTACGCTCTTCCCCGCTTCCACGAGCCGGCTCGCCATGCTCACGATCGCCGACGTCTTCCCTGAATTGCTGTACCCGAGGAAGACTATGATTTTCATTGGGCCACCACGCCGGGAACTCTCTGAATCTCTCTCCCTCCCAGGAGGGTGACTGTGACCACCCGTCCTTCGCCCA
>DAIDAO010000055.1 GCA_027310575.1 bacterium
AGCAGCTTGAGCTTCCCCGTTATGGCGTCTACCTCGGCGTCGGGTCCGGGTCCGATCCCCAGACAGGTGACGGTCCCCGGCTCCACCTGCGTGAGCCCCCTGTCCTCGATCATCGAGGCGGGGAGCCCTGCGCTCCTCGCCTTCCTGTACAGCTCGTCAAGAGCGTCTTGAGACTCGACCTTCAGGACTATCTTCGCCTGCCCTTCGGCCTTCCATTCGCCATACCACCCCGACTTCCTCTGCTGAGCTGCCTCGGCTGCCGCGAGTGATGCGTGAGCAACCTGAGCTGCGACCTTCCCCTTCCCCATCTTCAGATCGCTCCTCACTACGATGGCCTGTTTCATGTCCGCGGCTTGTCAACGGTTATTACAAGTCCGATTAAGGGTTTCCAAGGATTCCGGCGTTGGATCGGGCGTACGATTTCGTCGTCGCAGGAGGAAGCGCGGCTGGGCTCGTGTTCGCCGCGGAGGCGGCCAAGCGGGGGGCGACGGTGCTCGTCTTCGAGGAGCACTCTGAAATCGGGGAGCCCGAGAAGTGCGACGGGCTCGTCAGCCTGAGAGGCCTTCGCAAGTTCGGGTACCCGCCCGACAAAGGGGTGATACAGAACGGGATAGCCTCGGCAGTCGTCCACTCACCGTCAGGCAGGCTCTTTGGAATAAGCGCGAGCGCGCTCGAAGTGGTCGTCCTCGACAGGAGCGCGTTCGACAAGCAGTTGGCAGAATCGGCCAGGTCGAACGGCGCGGACGTGCAGGCAGGGACGCGCGTCGCTTCGACGGTGGAGGGTCCCGACGGCGTGGAGGTGAATGCAGGGGGGACCACGGCGCGTGCCAAGTACTTCGTCGACGCCACGGGTCCGGCGTCCAGCCCTCCCGGAGGGATCGTGCCTGCAGCGAAGTACGAGCTGGAGGGGGACTGGTTCAAGGAGCACGTCGTCGAAGTGTTCATGGACACGGAGCGGTACCCTGGTTTCTTCGCATGGGTGATACCCTACGGTGGGCGCAAGGCCAAGGTCGGCGTGGCGGGGACAGGGATCAATCCCTTCAGGGCCCTTGACGGATTCCTCGAGGGCAGGCCGAGCAGGATACTGAGGCGGGTGTCCGCTCCGATCTACGTAGGCGGGCCCGCACCCAGCTTCGTGAGGGGAAGACGGATCCTCGTGGGGGAGTCTGCCGGCCAGGTGAAGCCGACTACGGCCGGCGGGATAATGACGTCTGTCGCCGGCGCGGTCATGGCTGCGAAGTGGGCATGCGCAGCGGTCCAGAAGGACGACCCGCACCTCCTGTCGAACTACCAGCCAGAGTGGGAAGCTTCGTTCCTCAAGGAGATGAAGAACATGCTCAGGCTCAGGGGGGTGTTCGAGAAGCTGACGAACGCGGACGTCGATGCGCTCTTCGCCGCCCTCGCGACGCCGAGGCTTACGCGGAAGCTGTCCGGCGCAGACTTCGACTTCCACGCGACAGCCCTGCTGGGCGCCCTGGGGGTGCCGGGCCTTCTCCGTGTGGCGAAGGTGGTGGCCTCCGCTGAGGTCCGGTCGCTCCTCGTAGACGGGTGAAAACGCGGTTTCATTCAGCAACCTATATCTGCGGGCGCTAGGGGGGCTCTTCAGAAATGTCTCAGGCCACCGTCAGCCTCCCGCTCTGCAACTCGTGCAACCGCCCAGTCAAGCCGGCAGAGAGGGCCACCCACTTCAACTGCCCCAACTGCCACGAGACTCTCATCTGGAGGTGCGAGAAGTGCAGGAAGTTCTCGAGGCGGTACAAGTGCGTGAACTGCGGGTTCGAAGGTCCGTAGGTCGAGACCATGGGTTCCTACGTCATCCGGATCAAGCTGCTCCCTGAGGACACGACCACCGACCACCAGAAGATCGTCGACTCAGTCGCCGGGCTGCTCCCCAAGCCTTCCCAGATCCGGGGAAAGAGGATCGAGCCCATAGCCTTCGGTCTCTCTGCGATAATAGTGGACGTGGTCGCTCCCGAAGAGGACGGAATCGTCGACAAGGTGGAGGAGATCGTTTCCAAGGCGCCCCTGGTAGGGCAGTACGAGCTCCTGGGGGTCAGCAGGATGTCTACGACGCTCCCGACAGGGTAGAACGC
>DAIDAO010000008.1 GCA_027310575.1 bacterium
CCCGGGCAATGCCCGATGCGGTTGCGTTCAGCTTCCGCTCAGACGCCCTCAGGGACGACCTCATCTCCGAGAGCGCCGATTTGGTGAGCCCGAGTTCCTCTTCGCGGGCCTTCGTCCCCCCGGCTATGAATCGCGGGTTGCTCCCGCCTTCCGTGGCTATCGTTCCGAGGAAGCGCTCAGGGCTGAGGATCTCCTTCGCGGCGTCGGCGCTGATCGTGATGCGCTTCCCGAACTTGGCTGAAACGATTGGTATCCTTGACGCCGCGACATCCCACAGCGGTTTCCCTGTCTCGACCGAAGTCCGGACCAGCTGGCCGACGATGGTGTGCGCCTGCCTGAAGGAGATGCCGTGCTCCTTCACGAGGTTGTTCGCAAGCGCGACTGCGGTGGAGTTGTCGTTCTCGATAGATCTCCGGAGGGCGCTGGCTTTGACGGAAGCAGTCGCGACCATCCCTGCGAGGAAGCCCAGCGAGTCGGAGGTGTCGTCGAGGGCCCGCCAGAGCTGCGGCGTGATCTCCTGAAGGTCGAGGTTGTAGGAGTAGGGGAGCGCCTTCAGTATCGCGCAGGCGGCCATGAGGTCCCCCATGACCGACCCTGCCTTCGCGCGGACCATCTCCGCTGAGACCGCGTTCTTCTTCTGCGGCATTATGCTGCTGGAAGCGGCGTAGGCGTCGTCCAGTTCCAGGAACCCGAACTCGGAAGAGCTCCAGAGGATCAGCTCTTCGGCCAGCCTGCTCGCGTCCAGCATGATCATTGTCGCGCAGGAGAGCGCCTCCACAGCCACGTCCCTGGAAGACACGGCGTCCATGGCGTTGCGCACAATCCCCGCGAACCCGAGAGACTCTGCGACCGCTTCCCTGTCGAGCTTCACGGGCGTCCCGGCCATGGCGGCCGCGCCCATGGGGGACAGGTTGGCCCTCGCGTACAGCTGGATGACCCTCTCTGCGTCCCGCTGGAAGGAGTCGAAGTAGGCAGTGAAGTGGTGCGCCAGTGTGACAGGCTGGGCCCTCTGCAGGTGCGTGTACCCTGGGAGGAGCGCTGTTCCGTGGGTGCCGACGAGCCTGAGGATCGACTGCTGGATGCCTGCGATTCCCGCGAGGACGTCGAGGAGCCGCTCCCTCAGCTCCATCCTGATGGCGGTCGCTACCTGGTCGTTCCTGCTCTTGCCGTAGTTCAGGAAGCCGGCCGTCTCCACCCCGAGAGCGTCCACCGCCTGCTGCTCGAGCTGCTGGTGGAAGTCCTCTGCCTTCGCGTCTGGGGAGACCGCGGGCGAGGCCGCAAGGAGGAACTTGATGATCTTCCCTCCGGTGCCCCTGTCGACTTCGCCGGCCTTCACGAGCGCCGCCATGTGGGCCTTGTTCACCGCGATGACATGGCGGGCGATGCGCCCGTCGGCTGCCATCGAGGAGGTGAACGCGAGGGCCCTTTCACTCGGCTGCCTTAGCCTTGGTCCTCGGATGTCCAATCTCCTGTTTTTCCTCAACTCTAGAGTTCAGGCTGGCTGCGACCCTCGACTGCAGCCCCCAGAGCTCGATGAAGCCTACTGCGCTCATCTGGTCGAACTTCGAGCCGCGCCCGTAGGTGGCGAGCCCGAGGTCGTAGATCGAGTACTCCGACGCCCTGCCGACGACGCGCATGGAGCCCTTGTAGAGCTTCAGCCTGACCGAGCCCGTGACCCTGTCCTGCGTCGCAGAGATGAACCGGTCCAGGGCGGTCCGCAGCGGCTCGAGCCAGAGCCCGGAGTAGACGAGCCAGGCCCACTCCCTCTCCACCTGGGCCTTGAAGTTCAGCTCGTGGCGGGTCAGGACGAGCTTCTCGAGGTCGCGGTGGGCTTCGATTATCGCTGTGGCTGCGGGGCACTCGTAGACCTCGCGGGACTTTATGCCTACGAGCCTGTCCTCCATGTGGTCTATCCTCCCGACGCCGTGCGAGCCTGCGAACTGGTTGACGTAGCTCACGAGCTTCAGCGGCTCCATCGACCTCCCGTTCACCCTGCTAGGGATGCCCTCGCGGAACTCGATCTCGAGGTACCCAGGCTCGTCTGGGGCCTCTTCGGGGGCGACCGTCCACTCGAAGGCGCTCTCAGGAGGCTCTGTGGCAGGGTTCTCCAGCGGGCCGCTCTCCGCCGACCTGCCCCACAGGTTCTGGTCTACGCTGAATATCGACTTCGACGGCTTGATCGGGATCCCCTTCCTCTGGGCGTAGAGGATCTCCTCGTCCCTGCTCATGTTCCACTCGCGCACCGGAGCGATCACCTGCAGCTTCGGGTTCATTGCGCGGACTGTGACGTCGATCCTAACCTGGTCGTTCCCCTTGCCTGTGCAGCCGTGGGCGACCGCGTCCGCCCCCTCCCTCTCGGCTACCTCGACGAGCTTCTTCCCGATGAGGGGCCTGCCGAGGGCAGTGCTGAGGGGGTACTTCCCCTCGTAGAGGGCGTTGGCCATGATCGCGGGGTTGACGTAGTCGCGGAGGAACTCGTCCTTCGCGTCGATGGTATAGTGGTTCTTCGCGCCTATGAGCCTGGAGCGCTTTTCGATCAGGCCCATGTCGTCGCGCTGGCCGAGGTCGAGGGTGACCGTGACGACGTCAGCGTCGTACTTCTCCTGGAGCCAATTCACGCAGACAGAGGTATCGAGACCACCGGAGAAGGCGAGGGCGACCGTTCGACGCAAATTTCTGAAGCGGCACCGAATGAAAAATGCTTTTATAGATTTTGGCCAGAAATTCGATTATTGGTCAAGCGACGGCCAGAACTGGCCAACGCCTTCTCGGTCAACCGCGCGGTCAGGGAGGAGGTCGATTCGGACTTCTCGGTCCAGGACGCCCTGGCCAGGGACTACGCGAACCTGAGCTCGCTCGCCCGCGTACTCGCGCCTAAGGTCGCCCGGAGGATGAAGGTGAGGGCGAAGGACGTGCACGAGGTGGGGGTCGCGAGCGCCCTCAAGAGGCTCCGGGACGCCTACTCGGCCGCATCCCCGTCGGTAGCCAAGGTGATCGGCGGGAGCGTTGTGAATGTGAGGACGCACGTCTCGCGCCTCTCGGTGGAGAAGACGAAGAGGACGCAGCAGACGGTCAGCACGCTCCTGGGGACGTACCATGAGGACTTCATCCAGGTGTCGGAGTCACTTTCTTCCATTACCCTCATCTTCGACCAGAGGCTGTACCGCAGGGTGAAGAGGGCCCTGTCGGGCGGGGAGTTCCTACAGGAGGGGGAGGAGTGCGCGGCCATAACGGTCCACAGCCCGCACGCGATCATCAACACCCCAGGGTGCATCAGCGCGTTCTACGACCAGCTCTCGAGGAAGGACGTCAACGTCGAGGACACGGTCAGCTGCTACACGGACACCATCATGGTGGTGAGCATGAAGGACGCGAGCCGGGCCTTCGAGGCCCTCACCGAGCTGGTCAGCGAGGAGCAGAGGAAGCTGGAGGAGGGCGTGTGAGGTGGTCCGTTGCGCTTCTGCCGGGCGGACGACTCAGGCGGGAGTACGCTTAGGCTATATACGACCCAGGGCGCAAGCGCAGAAGCCTTGGCAATAGGAATCGTCAGGCAGGTCGACCTGGACCAGGCGGGGGCCCTCGCCAGGCTCAAGGACGCGCTCAAGGAGAACAAGTGGGGGGTCCTCAGCGACATCGACGTCAGGGCGATCCTGAAGGAGAAGCTGGGCGTAGACACCGACGAGTACCACATCCTTGACGTCTGCAACCCGGTCATGGCGAACCGGGGGCTGAAGGCGTCGAAGCAGGCAGGGCTCGTCCTACCGTGCAAGATGGTCGTCTACGTTGAGGGCGGGAAGACCAACGTCGGGCTGTACCTGCCCACCAAGCAGCTGCCGGAGGAGCTGCGGAGCGTCTCGGATCTGAGAAAGCTCTCTGAGGAAGCGGAATCCTCGCTGAAGGCGATTCTGTCAAGTCTGTGAGGGTCCCAACGCACCTCCGCCTGCACGAGAAGTCGGTCGAACCAGTCTTGCCTTAAGATAGCTCTGGGTCCGCGGTTACGCGGACGATGGCAAAGAAGCTCTCACTTGCAGGCAGGCCGCGCTGGAGGAAGACGGTTGTGAGTCGCCTCTCATTTCTAAGAGCACCATCATGTGAAAATGCTGGCTCCGTGAAAGACTCGGCTTAAAGCGGTGTTCGTGGTGCATGGCAATTCTTCGGATGAAAGCCAAGAGGATCTTCATCATAGACGTCGACGGCACGATCTGCGAGCACGTGAGCAACGAAGAAGGCGCGGAGGGGATGAGGGTGGCGAGACCTTTCGCCGCCTCGATAAGGGAGATCAACCGGCTGTACGACGAGGGGCACTACATCTGCTTCTTCACAGCACGGACTGAGGAGCACAGGCAGGTCACCGAAGACTGGCTGGAGCGTCACGGCGTCAAGCACCACTCTGTGATCTTCAACAAGCCCAGGAAGCTCGGCCCCTACACGGAGTATCACTTCATCGACGATGCCCACGTGAGGGCGACCACCTTCAAAGGCAAGTTCACCCCGTTCGTGAAGAGATCAGTCGAAATCGACGCGTTCGAAGACTGAGGACGTCGTAGTTGCCCACGGCCAGGGCCTCCTGATATCCAAGCCAGGGAGCCTCCTTGACGGGGTTTCGAAAGAGAGCCTCAACCCGAGCAATGCATTAAGAAGCGTGGAATGGAGACCGTGCTCGGATGAAGGTCACAGTCTGCGAGATGCCAGACGACCCGTCGGAGTTCGAGGCCGAGTGGGAACGGCTTTCGAAGCATGTCAGGAGGGAGTCCAGCGACCTGGTCCTCCTCCCCGAGATGCCCTTCGCCTACTGGTTCTGCGCCTCCCCTAAGTTCGACGCAAAGGTGTGGGGACAGGCTGTCAAGGCTCATGCGCGGTGGATTGGAAGGCTCGAGGAGCTTGGGGCCCCGGTCGTGCTGGGGTCGAGGCCGGTGAACAAGGGTGGACGCAGGCTCAACGAAGGGTTCGTCTGGACGAGGGGGAGGACAGAGGCTGTCCATCACAAGAACTACCTCCCCAACGAGGGAGGGTTCTACGAAGCGTCGTGGTACCAGAGGGGGGACAGGACATTCACCCCGTTCCAAGCGTCGAAGTGGAAGTCAGGGTTCATGATCTGCAGCGACCTCTGGTCGATGGCAAACGCGCGTTCCTACGGGAAGAGCGGGGTGAACCTGATCGCGGTGCCGCGCTCCACCCCTGAGCAGAGCCTGGAGAAGTGGATAGCCGGAGGGAGGGTGGCCGCAGTCCTCGCGGGCGCCTACTGCCTGTCTTCGAACAGGGCCGGGAGCAGGGGAGAGACACGGTTCGCAGGCACAGGCTGGGTCATCGACCCCGACGCGAAGGTCCTCGGTCTTACGTCTCACGCCAAGCCGTTCGTCACTGTGGAGATAGACAAGGAGAAGGCTCTGAAGGCCAAGAAGACGTATCCGAGAGACTCGTTGGAACCTGACTAGGGATTCAGCAGCGAGTCGAGGAACTTCTGGGTGTCGAAGGGAGCAAGGTCGTCGTAGCCCTGGCCCATCCCAAGGAACAGCACTGGCTTGCCAGTCGTGTAGACGATGGAGAGCGCGGCCCCGCCCCTTACGTCAGCGTCCGCCTTCGTGAGGATCGCCCCGTCGAAACCTACGTGTTGATTGAACAGCTCAGCCTGCGAGACGGCGTCGTTGCCTGTGAGCGCGTCTGCCACGAAGATGCGGAAGTCCGGGGCCACCACGCGGACGATCTTCGCCATCTCCTCCATCAGGTTCTGATTGGTCTGCATCCTCCCGGCTGTGTCTATGATCAGGCAGTCGGTGTGGTGGGCCTTCGCGTACAGCACCCCGTCCCTCCCTACGGCGGCAGGGTCTGCGCCGTAGCGCTGAGAGACTACCTTCAGCGCGAGCCTCCCCGCGTGCTCCGTGAGCTGCTCGATGGCGCCGGGCCTGTGGGTGTCCCCGGCGGCGCAGACGACTGAGAGCCCCTGTTTCTTCAGGTAGCTGGCGAGCTTCGCCACAGTAGTCGTCTTCCCTGTCCCGTTGATCCCGAGGAAGAGTATGACGTACGGCTCGCCTTTGCTCTTGACCTTCTCCCTGATGTTCGCGACCAGGTCGACGCTCCCCGCTTTCGTGAATGCGTCCTGCAGCAAGGCGGTTAGCCTCTGCCCTACGACCTCGGACGGGTCTGCCGAGCGGTCGACCTTCGTGCCTGTGACGCTCTTCTGGACCTCTGTGGTCAGCGCCTCGGCCACGCTCTGGGCCACGTCGCTTTCGATGAGCGATATCTGGAAGTCGAAGACGACCTTGTCTAGTTCCTCTTCGCTGAGCTGCTTCTCCTTGACCGCGCTTGTGACTGCGGAAAACGCCTGTTTCAGGCGCTCGAACAAGGGGCTACTCCTGCTGGCTCTGGGCGACCAGGTTGTTGAGGACCTGCCTGTCCGAGTTCAGCCTCTCGGCGATCTCGTTCCTCTGCCCGGCGATGGAGACGATCGTCTTCTCGACGTCCCTGCTCCTCTCCTCAAGCATCGCGACCGCTTCCTCCCTTGGCTTCTCGACCACGACGTTGGCGCCGATGCTGACCAGGACGCGGTCAGTCGACGGCGGCTGGGACCTGAGCATCGCGCCCCCTCCGATCTGGGTCAGCACTTCCGCCTGCGGCTCGCCTGAGAGGCCCTTGATCGAGTCCAAAGCTGCCCTGCTTTCGAGCAGCGCCCTCTCCAGGAGTGTCTGGCGGGAGGTGAGCTCGTTGTAGGTGCTCTCCAGGATCCGCACCTCGACCAAAAGTGAGTTCACCGTCTCTTCTGCCGTTGGTTCCTTGCTCATCTCTGATTCTCCTTCAAACGCCCAGTGCCCGCGTTATAAACACGAGTTCGGGCCCGCTCGTCAGAGTCCCAGCTATCGCGTTCTTCGAGTTTGCCACCAGGCCAGAGGCGACGTAGGGGACGCCGCTGTTCACTGAGGTGGGGTATGCCTCGACCCCGAGCATCCCCCCTATCCTCGCGACGTCGTTCTCTCCGAGCCCGGGATAGACCGCTGCGCCGGTGTTGGTCACGACCACGAACGAGCCCACCTGGTGGTACTCGCCTATCGGAGTCCGCTCGACTTCCGTCCCGAGGACGTCCTTCACCTGCGCGACAGACCTGGGATCGAGGACCGGCGACGCAAGAGCACATTTGTCGTTGGCGACCACCAGGTTCCCCACGGCCGTGAGCTTTGAATCGAGCCTGGACACGTTCATCCCGGTCGCGCGCTTGATCTCGCTGATCTCGACGTCCTCGGCCAGCCTCGACACAAGTATCCCGTTGTTGTTCATGGAGGTGAGCACCCCCAAGAGCCTCGACTCGCTTATCGAGGAAGGGACTGCGGTGACGTGCAGGCTTTCACAGAGCTTGTCCGACTTCGTCTGGGCTAGCCCCTTGGGCACCAAGAGGAACCTGTCGTTGCATCGCATGAAGACGCCTATGTTCGGGCTTCTGTAGATGTCTATCAGGTGAAGACCCAATCGGTCAGACCTTTTCCGGTTCAGGGGGGAGCCTGACCTTCACGACGCCGTCCTCGTCCCGCTCCATCTCGAGGGTTATGCGCCGGGGAGGGTGCCTTATGCCCCTGGCCCAGATCACTTCGTTGACATCGGCGTCTATGCTGACCTGGCGGGCCTTCATGTGCCGGGTAGCGAACGCCCTGATGACAGTTATGGCCTTCTTCGCCCTCCTGTACGGCTGGGTCTCGTAGACCACGCCGAGGGGGACTACGTACGTCCTGGTCAGCTCCTCCATCTTCTGCTCTGACATGCTACCTCAGCTTCAGCTTGCGCTGCCTCCAGTGCCTACGCTTCGGGTTGGACCTGACCTTGCGGTTCGTCCTCACTATCACCCAGGTTGGGACCGACCTCCCCTGCTTGGTGGCCTTCCCCAGCCTGTTCTTCTTCGAAGTGTCCTTGACCCTTGCCATCTAGATTCGCCTGATCTTGATCTCCCGCTTCTTGTCCTGCAATGATGCGAGCATCTGCTTGAGCTGTTCGTCGTCGACCGCCTTCCTCAGCTTCCCTGACGACGCTAGCTGGATGACGTACTCCTCTATTGACGACGCCAGGTCGGGCCTCACCATCTTGACGTTCGCCAGCCTCTGCCTTGCTTCGGAGGTCAGAGCCATCCTGAGGGCAGCCTCCCTCATCATCTTCCGCTCCTGGGTCTCCTTGTCGGGCTGCCTCTGCGGCTGCTCGGACATGGCTACGCGTACCTCACGAGCGCCTTGTCGTCCTGGCTCAGGGCCGCGAAGATCTCCTTGGAGGTCTTGTCGAGGACCGCCCTCCCCTTCGGGGTAAGGACCCTCCCCTTCGAGGTCTTGGAGACGAGCTCCGCCTGCTCCAGCTGCTTCAGAATCTTCCTTATCGACGAGCCGCCTGCGTCCCTGTGGTGCTTTGGGTAGTACTTCAGGGCCTTGCTGCCGCCGTATGCGCGCTCCAGGTCGGTGAGGCCTACTGGTCCGTGGAGGTACAGCTTGCGGAGGAGCGAAGCCGCCCTCGTGAACCACCAGTCGGCGTTGGCAGGGGGCCTTTCGGCGTGGGAGCCCGTCTTCACCAGCTTGGCCCAGTCAGGTTGCTCCACACCCTGGGTGCTCTTCATCTGCTCCGCTAGGGCTGCGATCAGCTTTCCTGACGGGACGTCGTGGGCACTTACCATAACGTTTCACGAAGCGATTTTCCGAGCCTCGACCCACCGTATTTAAGCTTCCTCGATGATTTTCCTGTTAACGTGGCCGCAATCGGTGCAGGTCACATGAAGGATGGTCGGCCTGCCGTGGCCTAGCCTGACCCGCGCGTTGACTCCCGGGACGAGGAGCCCCTTGCACCCCCGGCAGGTGAACCTAGTGAGAGAGGGGTCGAGGCGGACGTTGAACTTGAGCTTCACCCTCCTGGCAAGCGCC
>DAIDAO010000048.1 GCA_027310575.1 bacterium
CCTCCCATGTCCCCTCCTCTCTGGCATGATCAACCGGAACCTCTTCGAGAGTGGCCCGACCTGCTCCGAGAAGCACTCGATGTTCCAGAGGTCCCCGTGCAGCATTACGAGAGGCCTGCCCTCGCCGTACTCTTCGTAGTATGTTCTCACCCCGCCGGCCTCCAGGAACTTGCCCCGCATGTTTGCGCGCGCAAGAGGGGCCGAGGCAACATGCGCGTTTCGCTGTGGTTTTACTGGGAGGACTCGAGCACGCGAACCCGAGAGCCCTGCCCCTCTTGACTCCGCTTCACTGTACGATGCGGTCGTCCAGAACCATGTCTCCCTTCCGCGCCACCTCGACTTCGAGCTGCCTGGCGCATCTGGGACAGTAGTAGATCCGCAGTTCGAAGCGCCCTCTGCCGTAGAGTTCGCCTCTAACCCGGCCGGCCTTGTTCAGAGAAGCCACCTCCACCTTGGCACGCCTCTTGTAGCCCTCCCTTCCGCTCCCAAACGTGAATCCGCACGGGCACTTGACCTGGCCGTCCTCCAGAAAGAGGGTGTTCGGAAGGTCGTCCCGAGCAGACCTCAGGACAGCGGATGGCTTGAAGGTCGTCTTCACTCTTCTCTTGCGGATATCCAACCTCTTCTTCGCCGTCTCCGTTCTGCCGAAGGTCGACCTGTCTCCGTTCAGGACAACGCCGTAGATTTCATTCGCTGCTTTCGGCGAGACGAGTCCGTCTCTCACGTCCTGAAGCACAAGCGCCGGCTCTCTCTCGATTGGGTCACCGTACCCACCCCCACCCTCCCAGCAGTGGTAGAGAATAGAGCCGTTCGTGAAGAATGTCCTCTTGTGCTTCTGAGGGAGGACTTTGCCCTTCGCTCGCATTTCTTCGAGCGATGAAGGGAACATCTTTCTCTCGGAAAGGAGCCTGGTGAAGTATCCCTTGGGGAACCGGATCAACCTGACCGTCGAGCCCGGCATCCCGCCGGCGATGCCCATCACATTCGGTACCTCGCAACCTGTCGAAGCCCAACCAGTTTCTATTCCGCCTTCCGGAGCGCCATACACGGCGTAGCATGTCTCGCCTGTAGCACCGCCTCTGTACATCCCGGGTCCCCCTGAGTCAGTAACGTGCTTCCTGAAGAAGTACAAGATCGGATACTCCTGTTCCGTCGTCTCGATGTTTGGGATGTTCGGCGTGGTCGTGTTGACGAAGCCTGCTGTGTTTACGCCGTCCCTGTAGATCCGAGCGCCTCCGCCTCCAGCGAAGTGGCTGCATTCGGCCATGGAGAAACTGTAGCCATGCTGGTTCACCCCCCCATGGAGAGGCGCTACCGTCGGTGCCATCCAAAGGCCCATGGTCTCTTCCCTGCGTTTCTCGCTCCAGTTCAGCATCTTGGAGACGCATTCGAATGAAGCGAGGGCCACCATCAGAATGCCGGAGAGCGTCGCCATCGAGCAGGGTGCAGGATAGGTGCAGTTGCAGACCGTCCCCTCTGGAGCGTTGATTTCGACTTGCTGGAGAATCCCCTGGTTCCAGACCATGTCAGGGCAGAGCAGGATGTACACAGGTGTAAGGAGTCCGGCGACCAGGCCGCTGTAGCTGCAGTTGATGAACGTGTTAGCCTGCGGGCTGCTCTTCGAGAAATCGAATGACAGCCTGTCTCCCTTCTTCGTCATCTTGCACACCACCTGGTAGATCTTGGGCGACCGGCCGTCGTGGTCGATGTACTGTCTTCCCCACCACTCGCCGTCTGGAAGCTCTTCCAGCCTCTTCGCGAACTCGTCTCTTGTCTTGACGAGGCTCTCTTCCATGACTTGGGTTACCAGGTCTGCACCGTATTTCTCGAAGAGGGCGACCAGTCTCTTTCTCCCAACGTTGTTCGCCGCGAGCTGGGCCTTGATGTCCAAGCCCACGATGGGGTCCCTGACCGAGTTCAGTATCCATGAGAAGATGTCGTGCCGAAGCACGTCCTTCTCTACTAGCTTTGTCGGTGGCATCCGAATCCCTTCTTGATGCACGTCGGCTGCTTGCATTGAGAAGCCGCCTGGGTCGGTCCCGCCGATGTCTGCCTGATGCCCGGACGCCCCCACCCATGCCCTGAGCTTGCCCTCGTAGAAGACGGGCGAGAAGGTACCCGAATCTGCCTGATGGGTTGCGCCGATATATGGGTCGTTGCACATGAAAGTGTCCCCTTCTGAAATGCCAGGATTGTCTTTGCACCTTTCGAGGGCCGCTCGTACCATGAATGGTATGACGTTACCCTGGGTAATCATGTAGGGCCCGACTATGACCAGGTCCCCGTTCGGCAGCATGACACTCACATTGGCGTCGTTGGAATCGACGACAAGGCTTGACCCTGATGTCCTCTGGTAGTTGATTTGCATCTCTTCCGCTACCTGCATCAGCTTGTGAAGGATGATTTCGTACGTCACGGGATCGATCTTGCTCATCGGCTCACTCCCATGTCAATCACGGTGTTCAGATGCTCGTCGATCCTGGCTCTCTGGTCCGGGTCGACCACTATCGTGGTGCCAAGATGCTCTACTATGGCGGGACCCTCGAATTCGTAACCTGCCTTCATGCGCGTACCGTCGTACACCGTCGTCGGGGCGAAGGAATCAAGCTTCATCCAGTACACGTCCCGCTTCCCCTTGACCGCACTGCGGACCTGTCCTGCCTCGCTGCGTGGATACTTGGGCAGCGCTATCTTCTTCGTCCTGCCGTAGGCGTCTACCCCGAAGGTGACCAGCTCTACGCCAGCCTCGGCGTAGGCCGAATCTTTGCCGTAGAGGGTCTGGTACTGAGCCTCGAACCTTCTGACAAGGTCCGCAAGGTCCTCGGTAGTGAGCTTTCCGTTGCCTATGGGAATCGTGAGTTGGTGGACTTGTCTTCTGTATCTCATATCGACCCATCTCGAAAGCGCCATCTGCTCGTCGAGGACCCCCTCGGAGTGGAGCTTCTCTACTGCCTTTGTCTCCGTCTGCTCGAAGATTCCGCTGACGACGTCGGGATCAGCCGGGGCAGGTCGAGGATCTGAGATCTTGAGCGAGTGGTGGATGTCACACACTACGGCGCCAAAGGCCGAGAACACGGTGGCTAGTTCGGGGACTATTGCTTCCCTGATTTCCGCTTCCGATGCGTAGCCGGAGACGTGTGTTGGCCCTGCCCCCCCGTACGCCATAAGGACGAATTCCTTCGGGTCGTATCCGCGCTGTATGCTGCATTTCCTTATCAGGTCCGCCATCATGTTGTCCATTACATATCTGATTCCTGCCGCCGCTTTGACCACGTTCCCTCCAAAGAGAACGTCGCCTACCTCCGCCTTCACCGCTTTCTCTGCCAGCGCCCTGTTCAGCTTGATTCTTCCGCCCAGAAAATTGTCAGGGTTTACGTATCCCAGGATCACGTCTGCGTCGGTGACAGTAGGCTTCGTGCCGCCTCTGCCGTAGCAGGCAGGACCAGGGTCTGCACCTGCGCTCTCGGGACCAATCCTGAGGCGACCCAGCCGGACGGAAGCAATCGAGCCTCCTCCCGTCCCTATTGAAGAGACGTCTACGGCGGGAACGCGCAAGGAATACTGGTTCACTATGAACTCCCTGAGATAAGACCACGCGCCATCGTAGATGATTGAGACCTTGAAGGTCGTCCCCCCCACATCGGTGGCGATCACGTTGCGAATGCCCATTAAGTCGGCCAGAAACTTCGCGGCGATGACCCCTGCCGCAGGGCCGGACTCGATGGTGTTCACCGGTATGGTGTCCTCTGCTGGCGCTACTCCGCCGCTCGCTTGAAGTATGAATAGCGGGGACTTTAACCCATTCTTCGTCAGAGTCTCGCTCAGCTCGTCGAGGTAGTCCCTGATCAAGGGGCCGACGAAGGCGTTTGCCACCGTGGTCTGGAAACGCTCGTACTCTCCGATGAGGGGCGACAGCTCGTGCGATGTGCTGACGAACGCGCCGGGGAATGACTTCGTGACGATCTCTTTAATCCTCTTCTCGTTGACCGGGTTCCGGAATGACCAGAGCGTTCCGATGGCTACAGCCTCAATCCTCTCTGCCTTGAATCTCCTTACCGCTTCCATCACTTCCTTCTCTTCGAGGTTCGCCAGAACCTTGCCGTCCCGGTCGATCCTCTCGTGTACCTCCATGATGTTCTCTCTCGATACTAGGGGTGGGGGCTTGTCCGTCTTCCTGAAGTGCCTCCTTTCGAGGAGGCTCAAGCCTGCGACTCGACCGTAGCCGCGCATGATCATTATCTGGTCGCCGAACCCGGCGGTTGTGATGAAACCAACCTTCGCTCCCTTTGTCATGAAAATCGCGTTAGAAGAGACCGTGGTGCCGTGAACCAACTTGCTAGCCTTCTCAAGCAGACTCCTGGCCTTCTCCCCAGCCTGGGGCGCTGCAAGCCCAGCCGCGGCCAGGACGCCCTCCTTCAGCATCGAGGGCGTTGTCGGCGTCTTGGAGACGAAGAGCTTGCCTGTTTCGTCGTCTATCATGAATAGGTCCGTAAATGTGCCGCCGATGTCGATCCCAACCGAATAGGTCAGTTGCTTAACCTCCAACAATGCGGTTCCGCAATTCGCCAATGTGGTCTATGGAAGCCGAGACCTCGTCACGCGGCCCCAGGAACCGTTGTGGCTGCATGAAATATGCAACGCCAGCCGGGGAACCCGTGAGAATGACGTCTCCAGGATACAGCGTCACTGCCTTCGAGACGAATGAGACCAGAGTCGGGATGTCGAAGATGAGGTCAGAGATGGAGCCCTTCTGTCGCAGTTCGCCATTGACCGTCAGCCTCAGGCTCAGGCCTGCAGGGTCACCAATTTCGTCCTTCGTCACGAGATGTGGCCCTGCGGGACAGAAGGTATCAAGGCTCTTTGACAGGGTGTGCTGGTTGTAGAACTGGTTCCTAGGATCGATCTGGATGTCTCTGGCTGTGAAGTCGTTGATCACGGTATACCCTCCGACGTACTCCATGCTCTGGCCCTTCGCCGCCCCTATGCACTTCTTTCCGATGACGACGCCGAGCTCTACCTCGTAGTCGAGTGAGGTGACCCAGCTTGGCTTCACGACGTCGTCATATGGACCGCATGCGCTCGAAGGGAACTTCGCGATGATGAATGGTTCGCGCGACGGCTCGGACCGCGTCAGGGAGCTTGCCTCTCTCATGTGAGACCAGGTGTTCGCCCCTATCGCCACTATCTTCGAGGCACCCGCTGCAACCGATCCCAGGCGCTTTCCAGCAGTCTTCACAAGACAATCTTCAGGAAGGCCAGCAGATTCATCGACTAGGTCTTCGGCAATTTTCGTCCAGCCTGATTCGGAAAGGAAAGACCTCAGCGTGTCGTGGGCTCGATTGCCTTTGCGCGCCCTGTCGAGGTCGACTAGCGTTCCGCTGTCCTTCAGGACGCCGACCCTCTCTTCGCCTCGCTTCCCATATGTCGCTATCCTCACCGTCGAATCCCCGCTCCTTCAATCCGAGACCTCTGATCCGTGTCTGCCAACTTCTTCTTCAGTCGTATCAGCATGTCCACCTGCTCGTGGATTCTGAACCTCAGCTCCATCAGGAAATTCTTCAGAAGGTCGTTGTCTGAGAGACCGTCGATGATGAGGTCCATTCTCATAAGGAGAATCCTCGTGTTGGTTATCACTTCGTTGATTATCCGTTCGTCGCGGCGGCTGGGTGGCTTCGTCATCGAGAAGTCGTCGAGGTCGTGGTCGCTCGGCTTGCATAGCGACTGCGCAAGGGTCTTCACGAACCTAGAAGGGTAGGCGCGGTTTGACACGCGTTCAATCAGCTCGGTCTTTACCTCGTCCTTTGCCCACGCTATCTCTCGAGCGCTGCTGGCATACAGCGTCCCTGAGCTCACCATGTCCTGTACCTCCTTCGGAAGTTCGAGCAGCTTTATTCGCTGCCTGACGTAGCTTTCACTCTTGCCTATCCTGACAGCGAGGTTCCGTACTCCGCCCCATCCGTAGTCTCTGACATACCGGTCGAAGGCTCTGGCCTCTTCCATTGAGTCCAGGGTCTTCCTCTGAACGTTCTCTGCGATGGCCACCTCGTCGGCTTCCCGGTCACTGAGGTTCCTGATATCGCAGGAGATTCTCTTCCACCTGAGCAACTTACACGCCTCAAGCCTCCTGTGTCCGGCCACCAGCTCAAAGCCAGACCCGGTCTGCCTGACGATAACTGGCTGCAGGAGCCCCTGGTTCTTGATCGAATGAGCAAGCCCCTCGATGTCACCGAGTTCACGTCTGAGCGGATTGGTAGGTGGACGTATGAGCTTGATCTCAAGGTTCTCGACGAACCTGTCGTCGAAGATCAGAGAACCATGCTTTGACAACCGAAGAAATCATTCAGATATCCTAATATATGGATTTGTGTCTCACAACTGACACGCAATTTGGAAGCTGAAAGCCTGCCCGAAGCTGGCCCAGAGTCAAGGTTCAACGAGCTCCTCGTGGGCCTCGGGCTTCCTAACGCTGCGGCGAAGGCATACGTGAGCCTCTTGTCCTTGGGGAGGTCTGGGGTCCAGGCAATTTCGGATAGAAGTGGACTCGAAAGGGCCCAGACGTACCACGTCCTCAAGGACCTTCAGAGCAGAGGCATAGTGGAGGTCACTCTGACGAGACCACTCAACTTCGTCCCGCTAGATGCAGAGGCAGCGATCTCGCGGCTGCTACAGCAGCAGTCCGAGCAGCTCTCTGAAATCAGGAGCTCCTGGAACAAGCTCAGGGGCGAGCTCAGAGTGCAGAAGAAGCAAGTGCTTGAGGAGCGCCCGTCTTACTCGCTGGTAAAGGGGAGGAGGAACATCTACCTGAGAATGGTGCTCGACATCTCGCACTCCCACAAAGAAGTCAGGCTTCTGATGTCGCCAAGAGGCGTAATGAGGGAGCGGCGGTTCACGAAGGTGTATGGCGGGCTCTCACGGAAGAGCCGTACGGGGACCAAGGTGAGGATAATCACCCAGGTCACCCCCGAGAACGTCCAGGCGGTTGCGGACTGGGCGAGAATAGCCGAGATCAGGAGCGCGACCCCTCAGACCTCCAACTCGTCGACCTACGATGATTCGAGAACGTCGATCTGTCTTTCAGTCGTCGAGGATTTGAGCCTCGACACCGAATCGCATGTAAGCCTCTGGACCAACGCTCCCACCTTCATAACTGCGATGAACGAATATTTCTGGACCCTCTGGAAGAGTTCGACACCGGTGGAGGAATTGGATGAGTTCAGACAGGCGGCACAATTGCGCACGCGCGTGCGCAATCCCCTCCCTGCCTAGCGAGACCGCAAAGACATGGAGGCGACAGCCCCCAGCAATGTCATCACCGCCAACCAGACCCATGCAGACTCGAAAGTGCCCGTTGTATCCTTGAGGAAGCCGAAGACCGCGGGAAAGATGAACCCGGCAACGCTCGCAAGTGTGTTCTCTATCCCGGTCACCAGCCCGATCCTCTCCTCGTTGAACATTTCGGGCAGGATGGCGAAGAGCGCGGCGAAATCGAAGTACATCAGAGCGCCTATCACGAGTGCAGAAGACCAGATCATGTAACCGTTCGAGATAAGGCCGAAAGCGAGAACGGCAGGCACCAAGAGCGCAAGCTTGACCAGGATTATCCTCGCCTTGCTGAAGCGATCCGATAGGGCCCCCCCAACGGGGATCATCAGCAGCGTCAAAGACCAGATAGCGCCGAGCAAGAGCCCGGACTGAACCGGGGTGAAGCCGCGTGCCTCGACCATGAATGTGGGTATCCATGTAGACACCGCCGTCGCGATGCCGAACCTCATGAACTGGTCGTATCCGAGCACCCATGTCTGATGGTTGCGCATGGTTGAGATGGTGAAGCGGCCGGCAGATCTCTTTGCAGGGCGGGGGACCTGCTGGGACCTGAACACTAGAAGCAGTACCACCGAAGCGAGACCCGCGAGGTTGGTGGCAAGCAGCGCCGGCCGCCATCCGCCCAAGGCGACAGCCAATGGAACGGGAACCGCCGCTGCGACTATCGAACCTGCTGCAAGACTGGACCCATAGAGTCCGACAGCTCTTCCGCGACTCGCTGGACCGGTGGATGACATGGCCAGTCTGATGCCCGGGACGAAGACGAAGGACATCGAAACGCCCATCAGAGCCCTGAAGAGCAGTGCCTGCGCGTAAGACTCGGAGACAGCGAAGAAGACCGACGCCACGGTAAAGAAGGCTGTCGAGACGGCTACGATCTTCGTTGCTGGATATCTGTCAACAAGCGCTCCGGCTGTGACCTGGAGTATGGCGTAGGGGACGAATGTCGCCGTCTGGAGCAGGCCTATCTGCGTGTAGGACAGCGACAGGTCTTTCGCGATGGGGCTTACGAGCGGCGTGAACGCAAAGACTTCGATCTGGACGGCGGCCAGGGCAGCCCACAGGGCGACGAGTGTCGTAGACCGGTTCGGCTGCAACGCCACCTTCTGCCCGAAGTCCTAGGCCACCCTGTTCTCTATGAAGCCCACGCCCTGGATGGAGACCTTCACCACATCCCCTCTTCTCAGATTACGCTTCCGTGTGGCCCCAACACCGGACGGCGTTCCAGTAGCTATCATGTCGCCGGGGTTGAGCGTCACTCTGCGGGAGATGTACTCCACGAGCTCTTCGATGGGGAACACCATTCCACTAATCTGCTCGTTCTGGACCGTCTCCCCGTTCAGTTCGGTCACGACTCTCAACTGCTGTGGATCCGCGATCTCGTCCTTCGTGACAATCCATGGGCCCACCGGGCTGGTACTGTCAATTGCTTTGCACGAGAACCAGTCGAAGATTGTGTTCGCCCCCAGGGTGACCCGGAGCAGGTCTCTGGCTGAGACATCGTTGATCACTGTGAAGCCAGCCACGTGCTGCCATGCGTCCTTCCTGCTGATGTTTCTCCCCTCCTTGCCTATCACAACGGCCAATTCGCCCTCATAGTCGATGAAGCTTGAGATGGCAGGAGTCACTATAGGCTGGTATGGGCCGATCAGGGTAGAATGATACTTCGAGAATATCACCGGCTCTTTCGGAGGGGTCATGTTCATTTCCTTGATGTGGCTGTAGTAGTTTGCGGCTACACAGAGGATCTTCGAGCCTTCGTCCAAAGGAGGGCGGATGTCCGGGTTATTGATCTTCAGCCCCTTCCTTGTGGAGTCGAGGCTCCCCCGACCGTGGATGCTGCTTAGCACTTCGGACATCGTCTCAGACTCTCCGGAGAGTTCCGCGATCTCGCCGTCGTTCGCGATACCGAGTGACGGCTTTCCGCCCGCCTCGTACTTGATCAGCTTCATGTTGAGCGAAGAGCTGTCTGGCAGATAAAAATCTTCGTCGGTCGGCTCGACTCATGGAGCCAATTCTCGGTCGGTCCGGACGGTCGAAGACGTAGTCTAGGGCCGTTCAAACAAAACGGGAAAACACGAAGTAATTCTATGGAGGCGGCATCTGCAACTGACTCTGAGCGTACTGGCTTGGCCAGATTGTCACCCATTGGAGGGCACCGTTGACTATCTGGACCTGCGCTTCAAGAGTCTGCAGGTTCGGAACCGTGTGGGTCGTGGGGTCGAAGTTGATCTGTACTCCTCTGGCGTCTCCTTTCCAGCTGAAGTGGAGTAGTGCTTTTGCTATCGCGGCATGGTCAAGCGTTCCTGCGTTCCTTATCGCGAGGAGCGTAGTCCAAACCGCATCGTACTCCTGTATCTCCAGGAGCGTGGGCGTGTAACCCATCGTGGTCTTGAAATTGGTTGCGAAGGTGTTGTTCTCTGAAGGCAACCAGGTGAGATTGGTCAGGTGGTAGAGTGAGGCGTTGCCCATGGACTGGATCCAAGCCGCGGGTGTCGGTGAACTGGGAGTCGACGAACCGTCCATTGTCAGGACGCGGACCCCCGCCGCTGCCTCCTGCTTGACGAAGGCGTTGGTGGAAATTCCGCTGGTGACCTCGTACACCATTGTCGGCTGGAAGTCCTTAATCTTCAACATGACAGCGGAGTAGTCAGTTGCGCCAGGCGGGGTGAACACCACCTGTACGTTGGTAGAGGGTGAATCCTGTGCGATTACAGCCTGGAAGCCCGACTGGAAGTCTCGCCCCAAGTCGCTGTCGTCAGCGACAATCATGATCTTGGCTGGATGAGAGATGTACATCAGGACGGATCTCGCGTCGTCGCCCGCCCTTTGTGTACTCGTGGGCGAAGTCTGGAAGACATGCGTGTAGTTGTTCGATGCGATCGCCTTGGATATGCTGACTCCGTTCGCATTGCCTACAACGAACGGCACGCCAAGTTGTTGAGCCACTGGCTCTTCCACGACTGCGTTTGCTGTTAGTGCTTCGCCAGCTACGGCGACCACTCCCTCAGAAGCGAGGCTTCTGAACGCGTTGGGCGCTTGGTTGGGGTCAGACCTGGTGTCGCCGATCACTATCTTCACGTAGTACTTCTGATTGCCGACCTCGAGGCCGCCGCTCTTGTTAATCTGGTACGCAGCAAACTCCGCACCGTGGAAGGTGGCAGCCCCCAGGTTGGAGGCGAATCCCGTCTGTGGACCTATTACACCCAAGAGCAGAGTCTGCGGTGGCGCCGTTGATTGCGCTGAGAGAAAATAGTAGACGCCAGCCACTACTGCGACGACGAGAATGACGACGATTCCGATTGACTGAATTTTCGAGATTGCTTTTCTTCCGCTAACGTGCATCTATTCGAAAATTTACCCCGGTTGGGATATATACCTTCCTAGCGTTGAGATGCCTCTTGGGAGGACGAGTATCACCAAGGCGATTATCGCGCCCTGCAGCATCAGACTGACGTCGGCGCCTGTCCGTCTCAATCCCTCTGTGACAATTTCCACCAGGAAAGCGCCGAACAGCGACCCCCAGATGGTTCTTCTGCCGCCAATCATGGCCATGCTGATTACAGCCGCAGTCACCGAGAGACCCAGCAAGTCCGGCGTGATTGACAGGGAGAAGACTGCGAAGAATACGCCCGCCATGCCCGCAAAGAAGCCGCTTATCATGAAGGCCGCGAGCCTGTACCTAGTCGTGTTGATTCCCTGCATCTCGGCGAGAGGCAGGTCATCCCTGATTGATTGAAGAGTAAGGCCGAACTTGGAATTGACTACTTTGTACAGGATTACGGTCGCGACCACGCTGAGAGCCATGCCCATGTAGTAGTAGTTCTCCAGAGTGTACGGTACGAACTCGAAGGTCTTGTAGCCGAACAATCCTTGCGGGCCTCCCGTGACGTCGGACATGCTTGAAATCGAGATTCGGGCCGCCTCGGCGAACGCTAGCGTGGCAATTGCAAAATACGGCCCCCTCAGCCTCAGCGTGGGATACCCGACGACCAAGCCGAACAATGCGGCCGTACCGCCGCCCAAGACCAGGCCCAGCCATGGCGAGATGCCAAAGTCGATGGAGAGGAGGGCGCTGGTATACGCACCGACTCCGAAGAACGCGGCGTGCCCGAATGATATCAGCCCAGTGTAGCCTGCCAGGAGGTCCCAAGTCTCCGCAAGTATGGCGTATACGAACACGTAGATTATGATCGTCATGAGATATTGGTCGGGCCTGATTATCGGGACAACGAGCAGGAGGATGCCAAGCGCTGTCCATATCAGAGAGCGAGTCTTCACTCTGCGTCAATCTCTCCAAGGAAACCTCTCGGCCTTACCAAGAGTATCAGCAGCACCGCGATTATTCCAACGAACTCGTAGGAGAACCCCCCCACATACAACTGAGCAAAGGTTTCGGCGGCAGCGAGGACGAAAGCCGCAATCAGCGCCCCTAGGATGCTCCCCATCCCTCCCATGATCGTCACAATGAACGCCTTCTGCAGGTATGTCACCCCTCCCTGAGGGAAGACGTAGAGTATTGGTCCGAAAAGGCCCCCAGCCGCGGCTGCAAAGGCGACACCCACGCCGAACGAGATTGTGTAGACGTGGTTGACGTTGATTCCCAGTGCCCTCGCGTTCGTCGAGTCTGCCGAAGTGGCCCTTATTGCGAGACCGAGCGTAGTGAATTTCAGCAACGCCATGAGCCCCACGATCAGGGCCGCCGAAATCACGAGGGCGAAGAGCTCTTGCACGCTGAAGGTGAAACCTATGACCGAGGTTGTGCCAGAAAAGACGCCGGGCACCTGCCTGTAATCCGACCCGAAGACGAAGAACAGGCTCCCTGCGATGATCAGGGAGACGCCCAGGGTGAGGACCATGCTGTTGGTCTGCAGATCCTCCCGCTTTCGTAGCGCTTGGATTCCGACACGGTCAATGACGATGCCAGCCAGAAACGCGAAGAAGATGGAAAGGACAAGACCGAACATGGGACCGAGGAAATACGCAAAGTAGAGAGTCAGGTATCCTCCCACTGTGTAGAAGTCAGCGTGAGCAAGGTTCACGACTCGCATCACGCCGAAGATCAGCGTAAGGCCAAGCCCGATCATCGCGTACTCAATGCCGAGGAAGACGCTCGAAATCAGCCCTTGGGCCACTATGGAAGCGTCGACTATGGCTTATTGCCCCCGATGAAGATGTTCTTCAGCTGATCCTGCTCCATCAACTCTTCCGGCTTGCCCTCGACCCTGACTTGGCCCAGGCTGATCACGTACCCATAGTCAGCGATCTCGAGTACTCCGCGGATGTTCTGGTCCACGATCAGGAAGGTCTTCTTCTCTTCCCTGATCCTCGTCACGAGTTCGTAAGTCTGCCTGGCCAGCACAGGAGCGAGCCCTACCGATGGTTCATCCAGCAGGATGAGTTGAGGGTCAATCATCAGTATGCGGCCGAATTCGATCATCTTCTGTTCTCCTCCGCTCAGAAAGCCCGCCCTGTGGTGCTGCTTCGCTTTCAGTTGAGGAAACAAGCCGAACACCTTTTCGAGATTGTCTCTCGCCTTGTTCTTGTCCTTCAAGGAGTAAGCACCTACCTTGAGATTCTCCTTCACCGTCATGGCTGGGAAAACGCTCCTCCCCTGCGGCATGTAGGCCACTCCCTTGTTCAGCATCTCGTGGGGGTCTAGTCCGACTATGCTCTTATTCCTGTAAGTCACCTCTCCTTTCGTGGGCCGGATGAAGCCGAAGATGGTCTTGAGAACTGTGGATTTTCCAGCACCATTGGGTCCTATGATGCAGGTGATGTTGTCCTCCGCGGCCCTTAGCGTTACGCTCTTCAGAACCTCTATGATACCGTAGCCGCTCGAGAGGCCCTCGACGTTCAGGCTCGTACTGAGTCACCTCGCACGCTTCTTCTCCCCCAAGTATGCCTGAATCACTCTTTGGTCCGCCGTTATCTCGGCTGGCGTACCCTCTGCTATCTTCTTCCCAGCGTCAAGAACCACTATTTTGGAGCAGAGATTCGTGATGAACGGGATATCGTGCTCGATTACGACGAACGTCTTGCCCTTCGACTGCAGTTCTCTTATCATGCCTGAGATCTTGGCCACGAGATCGGGGTATACCCCTGCGGCGATTTCGTCGAGCAATATCAGAGAGGCGTCCCGCACCAGCATCATCCCGAAGGCGAGCAACTTCTGCTGGCCATAGGACATGCTCCCGGCTTCATCGTTTTGCTTCTCCTCAAGACCCACGAAACGCAGAACTTCTCCGATCTTCCCGCTGACGTCTCCGCCCATTCCGGTCCCAGCCACGGCGAGATTCTGCGCAACCGTAAGGTGCTTGAATACTCTGAGCGACTGGAACGTCCTGCCGACCTTGAGTCTGGCTATTTCGTGAGGCGGTTTCCCGGTCGAATCGACCCCGTTGAGGAATATTCTACCCGAGTCGGGTCTGACGATGCCGCAAATCAGATTGAAGAGCGTGGTCTTCCCAGATCCGTTTGGTCCCACTATGCCGGTTATGCTGGCCGTCTCTACCAGGAGCGAGACGCCCTCAAGCGCCACGACGCCGCCGAAGCGCTTGGTGATGTTGTCGACAAGCAAGGCGGCCTCAGCTGCCAATATGGTACAAGAGAGACCGGGCGCCCTGTGGAAGATATAGTTATCCGACTGTGAAACCAAAACTTGCGAGGCATGTTTATATCAGAAATCAGGACTTGAAGTTTCGTTGACTTCTCGGAACATCGTGCGTGTGGGGGTCGTGCTCCCTGAAAGTTACTTCGGCAGTGAGGAGTGGAAGAACGCTGAGGCGTCGCAGAAGTACGCGGACCAGGCTGCAAGACAAGGTGCCGAATTCGTCCTCTTTCCCGAGGGATACCCAGGCCCTGCCACCGGCCCTCTTGAGCAAGAGGAACTGGGGTACAATCCGATTGATGGGCTTAGGGAGAGGGCACGGAAGCACGGGGTCTGGATTGCTGCGAGCGACATAGAGCCGAACCCGTCGATCCGAGACACGTACTTCTTGACACTCAAGCTTATATCGCCCGACGGGAAGATTGCTGCGCGTTACGTGCGAGTCCAGCCGGACACCCCGCCCCTGAACGCGTACCTCTATGATGGCAAGGCTCATCTGCTGCCAGGGAATGACTTCGTTGTCTCCGCCACCAAGAAAGCGAAACTTGGGCTGTGCATCTGTTCGGAGATATTCGTCCCTGAGATTCCCCGGATTCTCATGCTGAGGGGAGCGAACGTCCTGTTCGCGCCCGTTCACGGGCTTCACAGTTCCACCCTGTGCAACGCCGCTGAACAAAGAGACACCTGGCGATGCGTCGCCAGGGCACGAGCTGCGGAGAACCTCTTCTACGTCATCGCGACACAGAATGCATACAGGAAGCGGGAGTTCAGGTACGAGAACGAAGTCCCGGCAGGCGCGTTCATCGCCACCCCTGAGAGAATGCTCGCCAGCCGAGAAGAGCCTGGGATCATGATGGCTGATTTGGATATGGATAGGATCGACTACCTAAGGTCCAGAAACTACGACGAGCAGATTCTGTCGAGGCCGAGCAGTTCGGATGCCACGAAGATTGGGTGCAGGCCCGGCCAGATCTGGGAGAGGAATCCGGAACTCTTTTCGGAACTGGCGAAGCCGTCGAAGTACAGCTTCGACCACAGGTACTTCAAGGAGGACCTCGACGCGTGGATTGATGAGTATGAGAGGATCTACGGGGGCAGGTACCGTGCGCTCCAGAAGCAGTACGGAAAGCTCAGGTTCAGCGAAAGTGCAGAGGTTGCTGCCAAGAAGAACTAGGAGAGGGCCTCGTAGTACAATCCAAGGTCGACAAACTCCTCCGGGCTGGGTCTCTTCCGCCTGACGCCCGTTACATCCCACCTGAGGTTGATAACACTCTTGATCCCCCTCAGGCTCAGACTGGCGCATGGGGAGATGCCCTCCCTCGGGTCGATCACCTCGTCGTAGCACAACGTCGCTTCGCTCTCTTTCAGACCTATACGCTCCGAGAGGATCCTCCCGGCCTCCGCTCTGTTAGACGGATTGAAGAGCCATAATCCTGCGCTTGCGTAGGCACGGACATATTTCCTGACGATGGCCCTGATTTCTTTCAGACGTGAGAGCCTCGCAACGCCGACGGTCCCTTCGTACGGAGCTACGAACTCGCGGGAAGACGCAAGCAATCTGAGTCCGCGCTTCTGAGCTATCAGGTCGAATGGCGGGTTTAGCATGCAAGCGTCGACGGTTTCTGCGGCCATAGCCTCCATCCTCAGATCAGTCCCACCCACAGACACCAGCCTGAAGTCACTCCGTTTTAGGCCGCTTTCCCGTAGAATCTGCAGCAGGACTATCGCAAGCCCGGTGCTAGGAGCATCGACTCCGAGCACCTTTCCTTTGAGGCCACGAATCGAATTGATGCCGCGCCTCGCCACGAGGGAAGCCTGGCCCGCATCCCCTCCCATGAAGGCGGCAAAATCAGGCTTCTTGACGTCGAATGCGCCCATGTGCTCGTCGTAGGCGACTACGTTGTCCATCAGGGTGTGGCCCAGGTCATAGTCTCCATCGACCAGTCCCCGGAACTGCTGAATCGAGCTCTTTACGTGGACCACTTCTATGCTGACTCCATCGCGCCGAAGGAGGCCTTTCTCGACTACGACGTACAGCGGCCAACTACTTGCGGTCTTGAAGACCGCGACCGTTAGATGCACCGCACGTTTGAGAGCAGGCAATTGGATTTAAACGGTTGCGACTCGTCGGGAACCTCGTGAGTTCTGCCGCTCCGTCGTGCTACTCGCCAGTGGCTAGATTCGAACCCGATTAGGTCCAAGAGCCCGCGACTGCGCCAGCCACGCTCTTTCGCATCTACACAAGCACGGCTGCGCCTCATGTTTCATGGAAGTACCTCTTCCGCAGCCAGAGCGCGACGTTCACCAAGCTGATCATCACAGGCACCTCGATCAGGGGCCCTATCACAGTGGTGAACGCCTCCTGCGAACTGAGCCCGAAGACCGAAACCGCGACGGCTATCGCGAGCTCGAAGTTGTTGCTCGCGGCCGTGAAGCCCAGGGTGACGGTCCTCCCGTAGTCCAGCTTCGAATAGACGCCCAGCCCAAAAGAGGTGAAGAACATGATGACGAAGTAGACGAGCAGCGGGGCCGCCACCATGACGACGTCGAGCGGGAGGCTGACGATGTACTCCCCTTTCAGTGAGAACATCACGACTATGGTGAAGAGCAGGGCGACGAGCGAGGTCGGGGCGAGCCTGGGGATGAGCACCCCTTCGTACCATGCCTTCCCCTTCGTCCTCAGGAAGAAGAACCGGGTCGCCATCCCTCCGAAGAAGGGAATGCCTAGGTAGACCGCCACGGACTGGGCGACCTCAAGGAGCGAGATGTTGACGACCGTCCCCTGCCCCGAGATCCAGGAACTGGCGAGGGTCACGTAGAAGTAGGCCAGCACGCTGTAGAAGGCTATCTGGAAGACGGAGTTCAGCGCCACGAGTATCGCAGCCCACTCGCTGTCTCCGTCCGCCAAGTTGTTCCACACTATCACCATGGCGATGCATCTCGCCAGCCCGATCACTATCACGCCTATCCTCAGGTGGGGGAAGCCTGCCAGGAACACCCAGGCCAGGGCGAACATGAGCAGGGGTCCGACCACCCAGTTCAGGACCAGGGAGGCCGAGAGCATCGTCTTCGAGCCCCTGGCGCCGACTATCTTCCCGAGGTCCTCGTAGCGGACCCGCGCGAGGGGCGGATACATCATCCAGATGAGACCGATGGCTATCGGGATGGAGGTGGTCCCCACGCTGAATGAATCGATGAGGTCTGAGAGGCCGGGGTAGGCGTAGCCGGCTGTGACGCCGACGACCATCGCCGCGAATATCCAGACGGTCAGGAACCTAGTGAGGAACGAGAGCCGACTCGATTTCGCAGTCATTTCGATTCCCCTTCGACCCGCCCTGCGGCTGCCACCTAAACCTGCTCAAGACGTTCTTTCAGCGATTGATGTCGGAGGAGCGACAGTTTACCCGTTCCAGGGGATTTGACTCGGGCGATCACACGTCTCTTCTCGTCCAATGAGACCCATCTGTAGCACAAAACGTGCCATCGTTTCGCGTCAAACTAGAACGGAAGGCGGCCTGCGAGCTGGTTACAGCGGAACCTCGGTCCCGTTGACGAACAGCTTGTCAATGACAGGCGCTATCTTCGAGATGCTTGAATGCATCGGGCACCTGTAGTGCGCAGTCTTGGCTATCTCCCGAATCTTCTCGAGGGGAGCACTCGACACTATCCGAGTCTCCACTACGAAGTCCTTGAAGGCGGGTTCGATTCCTTCCCACTCGCCCTGCCCCCTCCTGTCCCAATGCCCCCTAACGCTCGTCTCGAGCGACTCGAATTCCAAGCCCTTCAGCGCAGCGAACCTGGCGAAGGTGACGTTTTCACAGAATCCCACGGACGACATGAAGAACTCCAGGGGGTTCGGCCCCTGATCCGTGCCGCCCAGGTTTGAAGGTTCGTCGCAGACCAGAGTGTAGTCCTTGATCTTCACTTCCTGGCGCTGGTCACCCACCAGTTTCGCGTCAGCTCGCACGGTTCCCAGACCCTTCATCGGCTCCGTTATCTCCTGGATTCCTGCGAGCCACTTCTCCACGTAGGGTTTGAAATTCGGTGACAGCGAAGGCATGGGGCTTCAAATCAGGACCGTTTCTTAAGATTTCCCACGATTACATTCGTCCAATGGCCGCGTGAGGGGTCCATGTCCTCAGCATGGCCGGGTGCTCGGGCGCACTTGTGAAGATGCGACCGTTGGTCAGCAAGATATCGGGTAGCCGCTGAGACAAATTCGGCTGCATGGATTCTTCCCTCGTAGAGATAAATCCATTGTGAGATGCCAACCCACGTCGGAATTCTCGATTCGGTCCTCGGAGGTCCCGGCGACCGTGTGTAGGGTTTACGGGAGTTGTGGCAAGAAGTATGCCGCCCGCCTAGACAGCAACAACACCACGAATACGACTGGCAGGATGAGGCCAGCGAAGGCGGTCATGGAAACGGCGAAGGAAGACACACCATCGAAGACAATAGTCAGGGCGCTGACGGCCACTGTCCCCCAGTATCCCCATCTCGTCATCAAGAGGAGGCCAGAGACAACGACCAGTCCTCCCAGCCCTAGAATCAGGTTGACGGCGTTCACGACGTCCATAGTGGCTTGCGGCGGCATGGGCTGGAGCAGCGGAACGCCGGCGAAGACGGCCTCGTAATAGAAGAAGATACGCAGGACTGCCTCGATGATCGCCAGGATGCCAATGACGAGGACAACCCTGGGGCGCTTGCTCGTGATCCTGTCAGCTCTGGATGGGGACCGTCGTCCCGGGAGCTAGGAGTGAATCTGCGATGCTGTCGGCCCAGGTCGCAACGTCCTGCCAATCGCGGTAGTCGCCGTCGGGCATCGACTCGCGCACTGCCTTGCTTCGCTGCATGAACCTGTAGGTGAGCCCGATGCCGCCCCGAAGCTTCTCACCATAGAGCGCCCCGAAGAAGACGTGGTGGTCGCGAGGCCTGGCTGCTTCCTTGAGCTCCTCGATCTCTTTTGGCCCGGAGACCGATGCGTCGCGCAAGTCGCGGCCCGCAGAGTCCGTCTTCTGTACGCCGACCGGTCCGCTGCTGAACAGCCAGACTGGCCGGATGGCAAGAAGGTCCCGGTTCTTCGAGAGGAACTGCCTCGCGTCCTTCATCCAATGGAACATGTAGAGCGCGCTTCCGATGACATAGGCATCGTAGCCCCCGGCCGCACGGGCAGAGCCCACGTCTTGCACCTCCGCTTCCACGCCGCGCCCGCGGAGCTTCTCGCCGATGAACTCGGCAATCTCCTTTGTGGAGCCGGCTCTGCTGGCATAGGCGATCAGTACTTTCACTGCCGCTCCACAGGGAGAAGGCCCCTGAGCCACTTAAGCCCAGGATACGATTATCAGTTCTGGCAGAGCGTGAATGCCGGAGGAAGTCAATAAATCCCGCCGGCCCTGGCGTCTCCCTCATGTCAGAGGACGAGAAGATCAAGCAGGCCGTGAAGAGCGCATACGGCACCCTGGCCACAAGCAGGACCATTCCTCTGGAACAGGGCTGCTGCGGGCCGGCTACGAACGACAAGCTGCTGCGTTATGGGTACACCCAGGAGGAACTCGGCAGCCTCCCCGAATCGGTGGTCACAATGTCCGACGGGTGCGGCAACCCGACCGGGCTCGGGATGATAAGGGAAGGGGAGACCGTCGTCGACCTCGGGTCAGGAGGGGGGATCGATGTCTTCCTTGCGAGCAGGAAGGTCGGTCCGCGCGGCAGGGTCATAGGCGTGGACATGACCCCCGAGATGATCCAGAAGGCCCGCGACAACGCGCGCAAGGCCGACCTCGCGAACGTCGAGTTCAGGGCCGGAGAGATAGAGGATCTGCCTCTGGAGGATGGCAGCGCGGACGTGATAATCAGCAACTGCGTCATCTGCCTCAGCCCGGACAAGGGCCGGGTCTTCAGGGAGATGTTCCGAGTCCTGAGGCCAGGAGGGAGGCTCGCGATCGCGGACGAGGTGGCCGTGAGGCCGTTCACCAAAGAGGAGAGGGAGAACCCGGCCATGTGGTGCAGTTGCGTGACGGGGGCGATAACGGAGAAAGAGTACGCCTCGGCGCTGACCGGCGCGGGCTTCAAGGACGTCTACGTCAAGCAGCTGCGCCCGTCCGGGGACATGAACCCGGCGGTGTTCAGCGCCTTCGTGAGCGCGACGAAGCCGTAGCCCCCCGCGGCCGGGATTCCGGGCTTGGTCTGTCCGAGCGTGAGAGCGAACCGGTTAGGTCTAACTCCTTTAAGGCGAAGATAGCCGCTACTTGCGCATGCCCGATGGCGGAAGCTTCTGCCATAAGTGCGGGGCACCGGTGCCTCCGGGCTCGTCCTTCTGCGCGAAGTGCGGAGCCGCAGTCACGTCGTCAGCGTCTTCCATACCAGCGTCTCAGCCGCGCGCGAGGGAGGAGAAAGGCGAGAAACACGAGAAGCAGGAGAAGCACGAGAAAGGGGAGAAGTCGGGCGGAGGAGGGATGCTCGGCGCGATCGTCGCCGGGCTGATCCTCATCTGGCTCGGCACTACCTTCTATCTGGAGCAGAACGGATACCTTGCCAGCGACATCTGGTGGGCCTACTTCATCTCTGGGGTCGGGATCGTCCTCGTCCTGGATGGAGTGGTGATCTACACCAGAGGGCACGTCGGCCTCGGGCCGCTGATCGGTGGAGCGATACTCCTCTTCGGCGGGCTGAGCTCGATCACGACGAACAACTACAGGTACGAATCCCAGCTCTGGCCCCTTGCCATCATAGTCATAGGAGCGATAGTCCTCATAACCGGCGTCACCTTCCGCAAACGAGTCCCGAAGCCCTAGCGCCTCAGAGCGAGCAGGTTGAACAGGCGGTGTTCGACCCTAGTAGAGACCCTGTTCCTGCCGAAGATTCGGAAGTACCCCTTGCCGACCGACTCGACCAGGTCCCCGATGTCGTAGCGCGGGAGCATCGTGGTCGAGACGATCAGCCTCCCCCACTCGTTCGGCTTCAGCTCGTGCAGCATCTTCACCCCCCTCCTGGTCACGACCTCGAACAGGTAGCCGTCGTAGTTGGGGGAGACGTAAGGGTTGCCGTCGAGCTGCTGGGCGAAGGCCCCCTCGGTCGCAGTGTACATCTCCACTACCGGAACGCGGCCGTACATGTGACGAAGGATCGGCTCGTACTTGGTGTGTATCTTCGCAACGCTGGTGCAAAAGAGCGCCCTGGGCTTCCAGAGGTCCATCGGCCACTTCCCGTGCTTCCTCTTCACGTAGTCCGCGAAGCCCACGATCACCGGGGTGACCCCCATCAGCGAGCCTACGTCCTCGTCCTTCGCCCGCTGGTAAGCCAGCTCGTATCGCCTCTCCCAGTCCCCCTTGGCGATGCCGCCTCCCAGGGAGTCGATCTCTTCCTGCTTGGGCACCAGCCTTGCGCCCATGAGCTCCGAGTGGATCCTCGCGTAGGTGCCTGAGCTGTAGCCGTAGGACTCCTGTCTGCCTGCGAACTCCATCTGGTGCACCTGGGACGGGAAGTTCAGGTTGAGGACCGCCGTGTCCAGCACGTCGGCATCCCCGTTCAGGGCGAAGTTCACCACAGCCCTCGACCCGAAGGAGAGGATCTGGTCCAGGTGAGCGCTGCCGACAGGGAGGACCTTGGACCGCGCGGTCGTGCCCCGCGTCATGACCCAGCCCGCCGGAGGGTCCGGGAGGAGGGCCTCGTGCTCGCCGTTGCGAACCCTCGCGATGTACGGCGAAAGGGTCCCGTAGTCCGACTCGGGGAATGAGCGCCTGAACCCTTCGATCCCCTCGACCGACGAAGCGCCGTGCTCCCTCCCGTAGACCGTCTTCGCGTATCCCTCGAGGAGGACCTTCAGCGTCGCCTGCTGGGCAGAGGCGGGGTCTTCCAGCGACGAGTACCACGGGTCGACCAGCTGCTTCAGGAGCGATTTGTCAACGGCCGCCTCGCCGTCATGGCCCATCGGCCCCTGGGGGCTCTTGGTGACGATTTGAACCTAGAGCGAAACGCCCAGAGACGCCGGCTCCGGGCCAAGGGGTAAATACGGCGCGGAGGCCCGGCGCCCCATGGGTTGCAAGTGCAAGACCTGCGGCGAGATGTTCCCGAGCGCCAAGCAGAGGGACGCCCACGCGGCGAAAGCGCACCCGAAGAAGTAAGGCGTGTGGCCGGCAGACGGAACGCTTTCTCTGCTAGCCTGGGCGCTGGCGGGATCGCGGGTGTGACCTGAAGGTTTTTCGGGGGTACGGACGGCGCGCTGCTGATTGACCTCAGACGCCGAGCTGGTCGGGCTGGCCGCAGGGCTCCTGGTCGCCTGCGGGCTCGTGCCCCAGGTCGTCCGCGTCTGGAGGATGAAGGACGCGCACCAGATCAGCCTGGGCTTCAACCTGATCACCATAGGGGGCATCGCCCTCTGGCTGGCTTACGGCGTCCTGCTAGGGCTCCTGTCTGTCATTCTTTGGAACGCGGTGAACCTCGTCCTCTACCTTTCGCTCCTCGTCGTGAAGCTGAAGTACGGGATGTAGTCCGTGAGGTGGAGCTGAAGTTGCTTCGGAACGGCGGCAGGCGGGGCTACTTCTTCTTGGGCTGGAGGGCGGCCTTCGAATTGATGCTCTCCATGATCCTCGTCCTGAGCTGGTGCAGGCCGTCCCCCCGCGTGGCCGAGACCTTGACGCAGTGGTAGTCCCTGAAGAGCGGGTCAGCCTCGATCCTGGAGCGGCTCCTAGAGTCAAGCAGGTCGACCTTGTTCAGGACGAGGAGCATCCGCTCCGGGTCGACCTCCAGCTCGTTCAGCGTCTCCCTGCAGCTGGTCAGCTTGATCCTGATGCTCTCGATGCTCTCGCTCACGTCGACCATCAGCAGGACCAGGTCAGCGTAGCGCAGCTCGTCCAGGGTCGACTTGAAGGATTCGACGAGATATGTGGGGAGCCGCGAGATGAAGCCGACCGTATCCGAAAGGAGGATCCTCTTCTTCGACTTCGGGAAGGTCACCATCCTCGTCGTGGTCGCGAGCGTGGTGAAGAGGTTGGGGGACTCCTCCTTCGACTCGGAGGCGAGGCGGTTGAACAGGGTCGTCTTCCCGCTGCTGGTGTAGCCTGCGAGCGAGACGAACGGGACGCCGAGCTTCCTCCTCTGCGAGGTGTGGAGGTCCCTGACTGTCCGGCTCTTCTCCAGCTTCTCCTTGACGAAGACCATCTGGCGCTTCAGGTCGCGGAACCTCACGTCGACCGCGTACTCCCCCATCCCCATGAACCCGGCCTGCTCCCCCCTGACGGAGTATCGGACTGCGTCCCTCGCCCTCGGGAGCTCGTAGCGTAGCTCCGCGAGCTTGACCTGCAGCTTCGCTTCCGTGGTAGCCGCCCTCCGGGCGAATATGTTGAGGATGAGCCTCTCCCTGTCCACCACGGCGGCGTGCGTGAGGCTTGCCAGCTTGTTCGCCTGGGCAGACGTGACGCTTTCGTCTATGATTATCGTGTCAGACTTGGTGTCTGCGACCTTCCCCTCGAGCTCCTGGGCCTTGCCAGACCCGACCCCGTACTCGGACCTGATGATCTCCCGCTGGGTGACGACCTCCACGACCTCGTATCCGGCTGCCTTGGCAAGCTCGGCGATCTCGTTCCTTGCGAACTCGTCCGGGTAGGTGACCACTATGGCCCTGTTCTGTGTTCCGCCGCTCATGCTGGCTTTCTAGCGGGTGCGCGGTATCGCGGCTGTAAAACGGTTGCCTTCCCTACTGCCTGACGACCGTAGTCCCCATCAGATGGTCGGAGTACTTCTGCTGGTACCCCTTCGTTACCGCCAGGCCGATGACGACGTCCAGCAGGAGCAGCAGCCAGTAGATCTTGCTGATGTTCCTGACGAAGGCCTCCCCGAAGGTCGGCTTCGAGCCGTTCTTGCCCTGGACCTTGAAGTGGAAGAGGTGCTTGCCTAGGCTCTCCCCCCAGGTGGTCTCCGCGACCGCGTTGTACAGGACGAAGACAATTCCGTTGAGGATGGCGATTGTGCTGAGGACGGCAGCGACGAAGGCGCCTCCTCCCAAGAAGAACGAGGGCAGGCCAACCGCCAAGGCTATGATTCCGAGCACAACCCACACGACCACGTAGTCCACTCCGACCGCGACCA
This sequence comes from bacterium, assembly GCA_027310575.1. GTDB lineage: Archaea > Thermoproteota > Nitrososphaeria > Nitrososphaerales > Gagatemarchaeaceae > UBA183. The sequence continues at coordinate 24,017 of DAIDAO010000048.1, forward strand.
GCCTCCAGATCCAGTGCTCCTGAGCCTTCTGGTCCTTGATCAGGGTGTCGAATCCGCTCACCGGAGCCTCGGGGGCCGGAGGCGCAGCGGAAGTCGGGCCGACTGAGGCACCACATGCAGGGCAGAAGGTAGCACCCTCCGGAATCTCCTTTCCACACTTTGCGCAGAATGCCAAATCCTTCACCTTTGAGTGTCGCGGCCCTATTATTTAGCAGAATGCCCTAGAATCACCCGTAAGAATCTACAGGAGGCTTACGAGCAGGTAACTTGAGGTGAAGGCGACGAGGGGAGCCGCCACCCAGAGCGAAAGGGTGTCCCCCACGAGCCTCCGGTTGACCACGGACACGATGCGGGAGTAAGCCGCCCCGAGCATCCCGCCCAGAAGGCACTGGCTGATCGATACGGGGAAGGCGAACTGCGTCCCCACCCATACGACTATGGAGCTGGCGACGAAGGCAGAGAAGACCCCCTGCGGGCTCAGGGTCAGCATCTTGTCCCCCATGGTACCGCCGAGCGCCGTGCGCCCGAGCGCCACGATGCCGACCGTCCCCGCGATGATCAGAACCAGGACGACCGTGTAGTCGACCGGGGCCGAGGCGGCTAGGATACCGGTCGCGGCGTAGAACAGGCCGAGGTTGTTGGCCCCGAGCGTGTACGAGACGGCCAGGCCGCTCACCACCGCGCCTGCCCGGTTCATGGAGTCGACGGCCAGGATGCCGAAGCGCGAGGCGAAGCTCGTCGTGGACTCGTAGATCCCGAAGGTGATGAGCGCTGTGGCGAGGGGAGCGAGGAACCAGAAGCCGATCACCTCGGAGGACCTCCCCAGATTGATCGGGATGCCCGCGGCGTAGGTGGCGCCGAGGAAGGCGCCCACCATGATCATGCTGAACGAGACAGGGAGGTCGAGGAGGGTGAGGACGAAGGCGAGCGAGATGGATACGATCATCACGGCGAGGAGGACAGAGTAGGTCGTAGAAAGCGCGAGGGAGCCTGCGAGGGTGGCGGCCATCTTCGACCCTTCGAGGAGAGCCCCGACGAGGAGCCCCAGGACGGACAGGATGATCGCGGCTGCGAAGGAGAGAGAGCCCGCCCCCCTCAGGTTGCCTATCAGGAAGGAGCTGTTGTTCCACCCGAAGAGGAACGTGAGGACTGCTGCGAGCCCCACGAGAAGCTCATCCATGACCAGGGACTACTACCCGTACCCCTTCGCTATCAGCACCAGGATGACGTCGCTTGCGTCCTCGGCGTTGTCAGCTATGTTGTCTGCGACGAAGATGAAGTCCCTCAGCTGGATGACGGTGACCGGGTCCATCGATTCGTTGGAGCTGAACAGGGCCTTCAGCAGGATGTCCTTGTGGGCGTCGGCCTCCTCCTCGAAGTCCTCGACGGCCGTCACCTTCGCCAGGGCTTCGCTCTTCCCCTGCTCTAGCGCCTGCACAAGGCTGGTCAGCGCAGCTACCGACGACTTCAGGGCGGAGATGAACGACCTCATCGCTGCCGAGCCGAGCGTGCTCCTGGCCTCGGCAGTCAGGCGGGAGTCCTGGGACAGGAAGCGGGCCGCGTCCTTCGCGCTGTCGGCGATGTCGTCTATCTTCTCGAGGAGGTTCAGCATGTCCTCCCGGACGCCCCCGAAGAAGGCCCCCTCGGCTATCTTGGTGCCGAGCTCCCGGTGGATGGCGTCCGCCTCGGTCTCGCCGTCGAAGACCTTCTCGACCACCTCAGCCGACTTCGCGTCCCCTCTGGCGAAGGCAGAGACGCTCGCATCGAACGAGTCCACAGTCCTGGTGACCGTGTCGAGGAGGCGGAGGACGCCGTCGAATATCGCCCTCTCTCGCCTGTTGATCGAGAGGAACCTTAGGTCGACCAATCCCGCAGAGGTCCGGGCGGGCTGCCCTTAAACGTCGCCGAGAGCAGAGGTAGTGTCATGAACCGAGATGCCGGAGAGCGTGAAACTGTGGTCTTCATCGACCTCTAGGTTGTACGCAAGACCCCTGAATTCCTCCTCGGTAACCTTCTTGACCGGGACCCAGAATTTCTTGAACCGTTTCGTGTACCATTGAGCGGTCCTTCCGGACTTGCTCATGCCCGTGGGTTCGTCGACAACTTCGTTGAACCTGAACCTTTGTTTCCCGGAGATTGACAATTGATATGATATCCCACTTTTGACTACTCGGTCCCCAATCTTACTTTCCCGGATTTCGTGCTTCAGGAAACTTGGCAGGTAACCGAGACGTTCGAAGACCAGTGTCATTCCGCTTGCTAGATCGATGTACGAGGAGGAAGCTGAAAAGCTGTTGAGACTGGAAGTCCCGTCGCCACGCCACCAGCCTTTCACTAGCTCCTTGAGGAACCGTTCAGGTAGCCGGAGAACCCACCTCGGAAGATGCTTCTCCGGTCCTACGCGTCCGAAGTAACGCGAGAAGAATGTGTAGGCATGAACTGATGTGACGTGGATTACCGTCGTCGACTCGGTGTGCTGTATCCATGGTTTCACCAGAAAAATCTCTCTAAGCAGTGCGACGCAGTCGGCTACGTAGAGTTCTTCCCCATTTCTGTTGAAAGTGAAAGCGACACGCCCCTCGTTCGGAAGGGGATGGTAGGCAAATCCCTCTGAGAGATAGTATCCCACAAGCCTCATTAGTGGTGGAGTCACGCGCAGAATCCTAGTTTTCGAGCGATTATGAGGGTGGTACGCACCCCTGTGGGCCAGCATGTGGTGCTCGCTCATCCCAATCTTCAGTTGTCTGTCATTCCACTGACGACTGCTTCGGAGTGACCTCGCTGGTCTGGGCACACAGATCATGTCCCCTTTGCGCAATTCGCTTGCGGGTCTCCAGCGTTCGGCGTAACGGGGATATCCTGTGGAGTCGAGCCTCCAGCTCATAGAGAGCACAGGGTATTCTGGCCCGAGGAGAATGTCTGGTTTGTAGGTTGGTGTGATTCGAAAGACCTTGTCTACACATGGTGTCGTCCCTAGTCGAGTAATCGGTCTGAACCGACCTCTATGGGTGTAGACTAGGTTCCCGATTTTCAGATCTTGAGCGAATACGCTTCTGAGGATTTCAGAAAAGCGAGTCCGTTCGCTGGTGATGATTCTTCCTTGCGGAATAGAAACGCGTGTGAAATCAGATTCGCCGTCTCTCACAAACTCGGAGATGCAATAGCAGGATTAAAACCACCAACCGATTCCAGACTAATTTGGAAGGGAGCTCCTGTAAGTGATTGTGTGATACCCAGAACGTGGCTAGTGCCCTTTCGGTTCATAGAGAACGAGTTGGTTCCCTGAGCGTTTGAACTTCATCTGCTTCTCCGCCGCCAACAGTGCTGGCTCGGCGTAAGCGTCGAGAATCTTCCTTTTCGACCTGAGGACAGCGAAGACCAGCCCCTTGTCCACGAAGATTCTGCCTCGGGAGAACGGTTTGGCTGGAAGAGGCCTGTCGACTATCTGGCCTCGCTCCATGTAGGGGTTCAGTGTCGTCCATATCTCTATGTCAGTGAAGATGTCACCGATGGCTGGATAGAATGGCTTTCTCTCGATCTCTTCTCCTTCGCCGTCAATCTGCTTGGTATAGAGGCAGTTGGGGTCTGAGAGAATCATCCCGTAAGCCCAGACCTGGAGCCAGTAACTTCCTTTGACGAACACCTTGTCATCCACGATAAGGAAGCGAAGTGTGTCTCCTTGCCAGTCCACGAGAACTGCGTCCACAGTTCCTCTTAGCCCATAACGCGCAGAACAGAAGGATAGAGAGAAGTAGAAAGTCTCCTTATTGCGAATGCGACGGATAATTGATTCAGGATTGGTTTCGACCTGTCTTCTCTCTTCCAGCTCCATGTGCGCAGCGGTACCTGCGTCCATCTTCGCTTGATCTTCTGGAGAAGGTTCCATCCTGTAAATGTTCCTAACCACTAGGTCGCGCAACTTTTCCGGGTGTCTTCGGTCAACTTGCGACAGGGAAGAACATCTGATACACTCCAGCCTTAGCGGGCACACCATGCAGTTCAGCATGCTCAGTGGTATCGACGGCTTCCTCTTGTGACGAGTCGGCATTCTACTTCACCTCCATGCGCCCCGGCACTGCGTTCAGGGGGTCCGCGTACTTCCTGATGAGCTCCTTCGCGACCGACTGCCTCTGGATGGTCTGTATGTAGGAGTGGGGCCACTTGTGCTCGAAGATGATGAGCCTCCCCCTCCTGTCGAGCGCGAAGACGCGGAAGGTGAGCACCCATTTGGTCCCCTGAGAGTCCAGCTGCTTGATGTCCACGTCGTAGTGGACGGGCGAGTTGTCGTCGACCCTTATGCGGAAGTCAGGGTAGAGGTAGAAGACCCTGACCGCGTTCGGCCGCTGCACCTGCTCGCTAGGAGCTAGCACTTGGCTGACCTCCCACGTTGGCAGGTTGAGTCAACCGTCTCTGTGGCGCGAGCTGGACCCAGAGTCCGATGAGGGTGATGGCGCCGGCGACCACTATGGCCATCGTAGGGCCGAAGCCGTAGCGGGTGAGTACGTCGAAGAGGAGCACGCCCCCGAACACAGCGGTAGCCAAAGTCAGTATCTTGCCTGACAGGACCACGCCCACGATGAAGAAGGCGACCCCGACGAGGAGCGAGATGGTAGGACCGAGGGCGAAGCCCAGGGCCATGAGATAGGCCACGTAGCCCACCAGCAGGCCGATGCCGAGGGCGAGCAGCGCCACCCCTAGTATCCCTCCAACGACGAAGCCGAGAAGCAGACCGATCATGCTCCAGTAGGGGGGGAGGTACTGTGCGGCTAGGGTGCCGCCGAATGCCGCCCCGACCAGGCCGACGGCAAGGAAGGCGACGACCTTGGCCGCGGTCCTTCCAGCGAAGATCAGGACAAGTGATATCCCCAGCAGAGCCACCAGTACGAGGGGCGCTGGCACGTGCGCCGTTACCGGGGCCAATATGTCATGTATTGAGAACATTGGTTTCACCTCCGCTCGCGTGAGCGGACGGGCCCGCTATCGCCGTTAGCCACTTAATTGATTAGATTTGAACAGAGATTTTCAGACGTGGGGCGGCATCATTGAAAGAATTTGAAAGGATGGTCTCCGGCCAGCTTCCGAGGGATTCTAGGCATTCGGGTGCGTAGAACGAAGGTGCCTTTTCCAGTGCCGTTCATCACGTAGAATCTGCTTTGAGCTTCAATGCGAATGAAACTCTTATCTCGACTACTAGTCGGAGCCCCGCTTCGGTGCCGCGGTAGCTCAGCCTGGGAGACCCTTGTGGCTCATCAGCATCCGGCTGAAGACCGGAGTGTCGTCGGCTCAAATCCGACCCGCGGCATTTCTATCAATCTGACGGGCTTCAATGCGCTCTACTGATGGCATCGGAACGAAGACATGATCTGGAGCGTGTTCTCGCCCTGCTCCTTTGAACCCGCTGCGTTTGACTCGCTGTAGATTACAAAATATCTTCCCGTCTGGGGGCAATGGATGTGCAGCGACCTGACCTCCTTTTGTTCCGGCTTGGCAAAGAGTCCTTTACCCGGAACCTCGACCCTCACGTGGTTGTAGACCCCTTGGTGTCCACTTGACTGAATCTCCTTGTGTTCTACATTGGTCAGCGAGGTCCGGACCCCCTTCCTGATTTTGCTGAGACTGAACTCGGCGTGGTCTTCCACGGTCGGAAGCTTGCGCGTCACCTCTTCGAGGGAACCCCAGGACACCATCACGATGGATTTCGTCGCCGATTTCACCGCCAGGTCGCCCTTTACCCTCTCGAACTTGGGATGAAACTCGACTCTCGAAGACGCGGGGAATTTGAAGGAAAACCCATAGATCAGCAGGCTGTCCATGTTCAGGTCTTCGAGTTGCGCCATTCCAGCGAGCTGCGGAGCAACGGCACTTCCATAGATAAGAGCGCTGTTCGACCAAATCAGGCTCCCGGGGCCTTTCCGGTCTGACCTGAAAGGTATCCGAGTTCCCGCCAAGCTATTAATACGGTAGATGCCCCGATGCGTTCGATGAAACGTAATGTGGCGAAGGCCAGCATTGGGACCAAGGCCGTGTGGGCTGGCGAGGAGGAGTCTCCTCCTGGCAGCTCGACCCAGGTGCCAATAGTGCAGAGCGTCACATTCGGCTATGAGAACTTGGACGAGTGGCGGGATGTCGCACTTGGCCACAGGGTCGGTCACATCTACAGCCGCAACACCAACCCCACGGTCTCCGCCTTCGAAGGAAAGGTCAGAGGCTTGGAAGGTGCCGAGGCGTCGACTAGCTTCGCATCGGGGATGGCGGCGGTTACCAACACCGTCTTCGCCCTCTTGAAGTCAGGGGACAGGGTCGTCACCATAAAGGACACCTACGGTGGGACGAACCAATTCTTCAGAGAGTTCTTGCCGAAGATTGGAATCGAAGTTCGCATGTGCGACACCACGAATCCTGACCAGATGGAAGAGGAGATCGGAAAGGGGTGCAGGCTGGTCTACCTGGAGACGCCTACGAACCCTACGCTGAAGGTCGTCGACATCTCAAGAGTCGCGAAGGCCGCCCACGATTCAGGAGCCGTGGTCGTCACGGACAACACCTTCGCCACTCCTGTCAACCAGCTGCCTCTGAAGCTGGGTTCAGACATGGTCCTACACAGCGCTTCGAAATTCCTGGGCGGCCATGCCGACGCCCTGGGTGGCGTGGTCTGCGGCCCCAGGGAGATGGTCAAACAGGTCTTCCACTACAGGGAAATCACTGGCGCGGCCCTTGACCCGTTCGCGGCGTACCTCCTGGTCCGCGGACTAAAGACCCTGCAGCTTAGGGTCGAGCGACAGAATGCCAACGCGATGAAAATCGCAGAATATCTTGAGGAGCATCCGGGCGTAGCCGAAGTCCACTACCCCGGGCTCGGGTCCCATCCGCAGCACGATGTTGCGCGAAGGCAGATGCACGGCGGATATGGAGGGGTGCTGAGTTTCGTCCTAAAGGGGGGCTACCGGGCGGTCAGGAGATTCCTTCCCAGGCTCGCGCTCGCGCACAGAGCGGCGAACCTAGGAGCCGTGGAGACCACCGTGGGACCGCCGTCGACAACCAGTCATGTTGAGGTCAGCGCCCGGAATCGGGCCGCCATGGGGATTCCGGAAGCCCTCGTGAGGTATTCGGCCGGGATAGAGGATGCAGACGACCTGCTGTCGGACCTGAAGCGGGCTCTCTCCGTGTGAAGGAGACCGCAGAGTTCGTGGGCCTAACTTCCAAAGGCGGACCGGAGTATTCAGGTTAGGAGTTTCACGAGCTCCTTCGCACCCGTAGCGACCTGCGGTCTGGTCCTGGTCCAGCTTGCCGGCAGTTTGTCTTTGAGGCCGTGGCCGGTCAGGATGCAGACTACGGTCGAGTCGCGACCAATCTCCTCCTTTACTCTTCTGAGTCCTGCAAGAGGTGCAGCGCTGGCGTTCTCGACGAACACGCCTTCCCGCGATGCCAGCTCTCTTCTGGCTTGGAGGATCTCTTCGTCCGACACCGCCATTGCCCTTCCGCCCGAACCCTCGATTGCCCTCAGGGCTTTCTTCCAAGACATTGGGTTCCCTATCCTGATGGCCGAGGCCACTGTCTCCGGGCTCCTCCAGGGCCTCACCTTTCTCGACCCCCTCTCGAACGCCTCGGCTACTGGCGAGGCTCCGGCGGCCTGTACTCCTACGAGCCTCGGCACACTGGCGGTTACTCCCCAGTCGCGAAGCTCCTTGAAGCCCTTCCAGACTGCGCTGATGTTCCCTGCGTTCCCCACGGGCAGGAACACGTAGTCCGGGACCCTCTGCAGCTGTTCGTATATCTCGAAGGCGACAGTCTTCTGTCCTTCTATCCTGTATGGGTTTATCGAGTTCATCAAGTAGAGCTCGTCAGATTCTGCCACGGCTTTGACCGTGAGCTCGAGCGCCCTGTCGAAGCCGTCGTCCACCTGAATCAGCCTCGCGCCGTGGGCGATTGCCTGGGCGAGCTTTCCGGTGGCTACCTTTCCAGAAGGCAGGATCACCGCAGCCTTGAGGTCGGCCCTCGCAGCGTACGCGGCTAATGATGCGGCCGTGTTTCCCGTGGACGCGCAGACCAGGACCTTGGCCCCCGACTCCCTGGCTCGACTCACGGCGACGGTCATCCCTCTGTCTTTGAACGAACCAGTGGGGTTCTGGCCTTCGACCTTGAAGAACAGGTTGGGCAGCCCCAGCTCGCGTCCCAGACTGACTGACTTCGGTAGAGGAGTGCCACCTTCGTTGAGGGTCACAGCCTTGGAAGGTTCGCCCGGAATGGCGCGGGCGTACCGCCAGACGCGCAGGCTGGCGTTTTTCGGTTTGAAAAGCTCGTCCGCAGAGGGCCTCCCTGAAAAGAGCAGTTCGAGGATGTCGCCACAGTTCGGACAGGTGAAGGCTCCCGGGTCGGAATGCAGTTTCCGGCCGCAGCCTACGCATGCAAGGGTCCAGCCGTCAGGAACTTTCAACGACTCTCGCACCTTCTCCCACAGAAGTGACGAATCCTTCTGCAGCCACGCTCCCTGAGCGGAACGCGTCCAGGACCGAACCGAGCACGGCAGTGGGGTCTTCCTTTAGCCCGTCAACCAAGGAAAGGATAGAAGGCCCGGCTCCGCTCATGCAGACGCCCGCCGCACCTGCTTCCTTGGCGGCCTTCTTCACAGCCGCGAAGCCGGGTATCATCTTGGCTCGCGCCTTTTCGACGATGGCGTCGTCCATGCCGCTACCTATCATCTGGATGTCGCCTGTCGCGAATCCCGCCACCATCACGCTCGCCATGGAGACATTGTGGACCACCCGGTTGAGCTCCACTGTGGCCGGGAGCAGTGACCTGGCGTACTCTGTCTTGCGGGCCGGGAGCTTCACCTTGGGGGTTGCGACTGCTATAGCCAGTGACTTTGGAGCTGGGAAACGCACTGGAGTAGGCTCAGCTCCCGCAGGAACGAGGACGAATCCGCCTGCGGTGGAGGCGGCCACGTTGTCCAGGTGGGCCGCACCCGAGGCGGCGCGTTCTCCCTCGCCTGCGTGGCGGACGAGTTCGGCCATGCCGATGCCCAGTCCAAAGAGAGTGTCCATGGCCACGGCGGCAGCCGCAGACGAAGCTCCGCTGCTTCCGAGCCCCACTCCCATGGGGACCCTTTTCGTGAGCTTGACGTGAATCTCGCCCCCAAGTTTGAACTTCCTGGCAATGGAGAGCACGACCGCGCCTGCGGCATTTTCACGGGGGATAGTAGGCAGCTCTGCGCCGACATTCTCCATCATGACCTTCGTCTTCCCCGACCCGGCGGTCCTGACCTCCACCCTGTCCCTGGGTTCCTTCAGAGCGAGGGCGAAGACGTCGAAACCAGGCCCCAGGTTCGCCGAGGAGGCGGGCGCTTCGACCACCACTCTGTCCAATGAACGAGGAGTCCTGGGCCGTGATATCAACGTTGCAAAGGTCAGGCTCGCTTCGGATGGTGGACAAGGTCCGGTCTGAGATGTGCGATGCCGACCCTGAAGATGACCAGGCCGAAAAGGCCCACGAGGAGATAGATCAGGTTCGTAGCGTTGAATCCGCCGTGGTAGAAGTAGAGGTAGAAGAACCCGGCATAGAACAGCAGCAGGTAGAGGGCGAAAGACGCGACGAGGCGTCTTCCCGAGTGCCCTGACACCTACCCAAGCTCGTTTCCCGATTTCTTAAGCGTTGGAAGAATAGATGGAAAGCTTAAACTGTCGAAGGAGAATCCTCGGCGCTGTTTTGGGGGACACCATCCAGTTCAACGAGATAATCGACCTCTCCTTGCCCTTGAAAAGCCAGGGCACCCCGGTCTACCCGGGCTACCCGATGCCTGTGAGAGCGATAATGACCACGATAAGGGACAACGGCTACTTCTCCAACCTTTGGGCCTTCGTCGAGCATTCGGGCACGCATGTCGATTCTCCGGCCCACTTCGCCGAAGGGGCTCCTCCCATCGACAAGGTCCCGCTGACCACCTATGTGGGGAGGGGAGCGGTGTTGAGCTTCGTCGGCAGGGAGCCCCGATACTCCATTACGAGGGACGACGTCCTGAAGGGACTCAAGGACAAAGTCGGGCCGGGTTGGATCCTGCTCTTCCACACCGGCTACTCTGCCAGGGCGGGGACGCCGGAATGGCTGGACCACCCGGAGCTGAGCAAGGAAGCCTGTGAAGCCATCGCCGAGTTGAAGGTCAATGCGATTGGCTTTGACGCCCCAGGGCCTGATCACGAGCCGTTTCCAGCGCACAAGATCCTTCTCCCCAAGGGGATTGCGATCTTTGAAGGCCTGACCAATCTCGACAGGGTCGCCGACAGAGAGTTCGTCTTTGTCGGAGCCCCGCTGCCCTTGGTCGACGGCTCGGCGAGCCCGGTGAGGGCCTTCGCCCTAGTACGATAGGCTCAGAATGGGTCCAGGAAGTGGGAGATTTCCCACTGGGTGACCTGGTCGGCTGCCTGCGAGACCTCGTAGGATCTCTGGGTGATGAATTCCTCGAAGAGCTCGGTTCCCATGGTCTGCCGGAGGAGTCTGTCTCTCTCCAGTTCAGACAGCGCTTCTCCAAGCGAGCGAGGCATCAGGTGCAGGCCCCGCGAAACCATCTCCCTGTCGCTCAGATGTGAGGCGTCGAAGGTTAGCGGCTTCCCAGGGTCGAGCTTTCTTTCGACCCCGTCGAGGCCGGCAGATAGCGTGCACGCGAGGAGCAGGTAGAGGTTGCAGGCGTTGTCGGGCATCCGCATTTCAATCCTCGTGGCCCGGCCCCGCTCGTCGGGGATCCGGATGGCGGACCCGCGGTTTCCTGGCCCGTAGGTTATGGCGTCCGCGTTCCACCTGCCGGGCAGGAGCCTCTTGTACGAGTTGACAGTCGGTGCGGCTATGGCGGACAGCGCCCTCGCGTGCTTCAGGACCCCGCCTATGAAATCGTAGCAGACGCCGCTGAGACCCAGCTTGCGCTTATCGCCCTTGCCCTCGAAGAGGTTCCTTCCCTTCCTGTCTGCCAAGTTGATGTGGACGTGCAGGCCGCTCCCCCACCAGTCGGCGCCTATCTTCGGCATGAAAGAAGCGATGAGGCCGTGAGCCCGGGAGACCGCTTTCACGACCTCCTTGAAGTAGACGTATCCATCTGCCGCCTTCAGGGCATTATCGTGGCTCAGGTCGATTTCGAACTGCCCCCTGCCGCCCTCGGCATGAGCCTTGACAGGCTTTACCCCAACAGTGGAAAGGGCTTTCACCACGTCGCCCAGAAGCTCGCGATGCTCATTGTAGCCGTCCAGCGTCTGAATCCCGCTCGTGTCTGCGGGAACGACCTTCTCTCCTTGGAACTTTACTAGGTGAAATTCGCTTTCTACCCCGACCAAAGGTTCGTACCCTGCCGAACTTGCATTCCGCAATGCCCTCTTGAGCAGGCTTCTCGTGCAAAAGGGAGAGACGCTACCGTCCGCCTCGTGGACGTCTCCGATGAAACGCGCGGTCCCCGGCGCGTATGACGGGAAGACAAGGGTTTCGGGGTCGGGTATGACCGACACGTCCCCCTGCGAGATGTCCAGCTTGCTGCCCGGAGTGAGAGGGGCGGCCGTGTTCATGTCCAGGTTCGCCCTGGCAGTCTTGAACCCATGCCTCAGAATGGAGTCGACCTCTGTCTTGATCAGCGGCTTTGACCTGGTGACGCCAGCGAGGTCGACATATGAAACGCCCACCATTACGATGCCGCGGTCAGCAAGCCGCTTCCTGACCTGCCCCGCCTTCAACACCAAGGCTTCGAACCTCGAATTGCTTTAAACATTCGGCCGCCGATGGTCTGAGAGTTGGGCGTGGACCTAAGGAGACAGCCGGTCACCGACATTCACTGCTTTTCCTTCGCACCAGGCGCAACGCTGGCCAAGGGTTCCTTCGGAAGGATGTTCATGGCAGGCGGACCTACGGTAATGAGCTACAGACCGGCGCTACGCCAGCGGGACCTGTCGGCCTCGGTTGCCTATAGACGAATGATTCACGAGCTCTCCATCTTCTTGCACACGGCCGACGGCGAAGCCGAGGTGTTCAGGAGAAGGAACGAGACGGGAAAGGATTTCGCGACCTATGTCGGGTCGCTCTTCAAGGACGCAGGCATTGAACGGATTGTGCTTGACAACGGGATAGAGCCTGTCCGGTTCGACGATTTCAGAAGGCTAGTCCCCGCAAAGATCTACAGGGTCTTCAGGATAGAGCCGCTTCTCAAGAATCTCCTCACAAGCTCCAGATCCTTCGGCGACCTTTTGGACTCGTTCGACGACGCGGTCCTATTCGCTGTCAGGAAGGACGGGTTCGTGGGTTTCAAGTCAGTCATCGCCTACAGGACCGGGCTGGAAGTCGGCGCACCGGACGAAACCGAAGCCCGCAGGTCATTCCAGGCGCACAGGAAAGGAAAGGAGCAAGTCGAATGGTTCGGGCCGAGGGTCAAGCCCTTGCGCGACTTTCTGCTCCGTCGGGTGGCCGGAATGTCAGGAAGGCTGGGCGCCTTCCTCCAAATCCACACGGGGCTGGGCGACACGGACGTGATTGCCGACAAATGCAACCCGCTCCTCCTCAAGAACTTCCTCAAACTAGAGGAAGTGTCGAAGATTCCGGTGATACTGATTCACGGAGGCTTCCCCTACACGGCGGAGGCCGCCTGGCTCGCGAGCGTCTTCCCCAACGTGTACTTTGAGCTGTCGACCCCTTTTCCTCCGACCTTCCTCCCCGCGCTCGGAAGGAGGAGGTTCAGAGATGTCCTTGAGATTGTCCCGACCTCGAGGATCATCTATGGCTCCGACGCCATCGAGACGCCTGAGAACCACTGGCTCTCGGCCAGAATGGCAAAGCAGGCGCTCGGTGAGGCGCTCGGGGACCTAGTGGCCGAGGGAACCATGGATGAGGACGAAGCGAGGAAAGGAGGGGCACAGATTTTGGACTCGAATGGGCGGGAACTCCTCGCACGTTAGCCTAGGCGAGGACGGCTGCTCCGAGCCGTCTGGGGTCGGCAGCACCACTCAGCTTGCCAGAGCGGACGTCGAGGATGGCCGCTTGCACGCCCCCGAAGTAGAGGTCGCGCCTCTTCCTGACCTTCAACTGCGGCCTGAGCTTCTTCAGCCCGGCGACTGTTGTGCGGCTGAACCCGCCCTCGACCATCAGGCCTTCGCCGGTCGGGTGGACTCGAGGGGCCGCCAGGGCTCGAGGCAGGCTCATCTTCCTCTCGATGACGTTATCGATGACCTGGAAGACTGAGCTTATGATTCGCTCCGAGCCTGCGCCACCCAGGACAAGGAAGGGGATTCCGTCCTTCAGCATCATCGTCGGAGTCATGCTGCTCGCGGGTCTCTTGAGAGGCTCCACGGAGTTCGGCTTTCCTGCATCGGTGTCAAAATCGTGCATCTCGTCGTTCAGGATTATGCCCAACCCTGGGACGGTCACCCCCGAGCCATAGAAGCACTCTATGGTCTCTGTGGCTGCCACAGCGTTGCCCAGACCGTCGACCACGCAGAAATGTGAAGTAGATCCAGGGCCGGTCGCGAGCGAGTGGGTGGGTGGTTCCGCCCGGGAACGGATTTCGTCAGCCTTCTTTCTTGCGCTGGCCCCTGAAAGCAGGGCCTTGACCGGCACATCGACGAACTCCGGGTCGCCGAAGTTCGGCTTCTCTCTCAGCATCGCTTCGAGAACGGCCGCACGGATGTTGAGGGCCACAGTGTCTCCGTGAGTCTTTGCCCTGCCTTCCAACTCTTCCATTATCTTGAGCCCGTAGGCGAGCAGTGTTCCCCCCGCGCTGGGCGGAGGCATCGACAGAAGCTCGTAGTCTCGGTAGACGCACTGGACCGGCCTCCTGTCCTTGACCTTGTACTTCGCGAAATCGTCCTCACAGAGCAGTCCCCCGAGGCTCTTCAGGTGCCGGGACGTCTTGGCGAGGATTTCGCCCTGGTAGAAGTGCCCGGGCCCCCTCTGTGCCAACCCGGCAAGAGTGCCAGCGAGCAGGGGGAGCTTGCTCCGACCCAGGAAGACATCAGCAGATGTCTTAAACCGCCTGATCTTGTCCACAACGCCTGCGGTGTTGTCCACGAGCATGCGTCGCGAAAGGCTCTCCCTCCCAACTCCAGACCTGGCCGCCTTAATCGCAGGATCTGCGAGGTCGCGGAACTTCATGGTCCCGAACTCCTCGAGGATTCTTGCTTGGCCGGCCAGCAACCCGGGGGTGGCCACCGCCAGGGGACCTACGCTGTTGCTTTCTGACCCGCCGACGAACATCGAAGCAGAGGACCCGAGGGGAGCCACCTCTCTGTAGTCCAGGGCCAGGTTCTCGCCGGAATGGGAGTGAAGCAACGCGAAGCCGCCTCCGCCGATGCCTGAGAAGGCAGGCTCGGCGACGCCAAGCATCAGGGACGTGGCTACCGCCGCGTCAAAGGCGTTGCCACCCTTCCTGAGAACTGTGGCCCCGGCTTCGGAGGCCAGCCTGTGCGCCGAGACCACGATGCCGTGGGCGAGCTTCAATTGACCATCACGCGTCCGAGCATCTTCAGTCCGCCTTCGAGCACGATCCCGCTTCGGACGATGCATTAAGTTCATATAACTTGTCCGGTATTGCGTTGCCCTACACCTTGCAGACGAAGCAATTCGTCCGAGAGGCTACTGGTCTGATAAGGGAGTTCGGCGCCATCGACACCCTACTGTTCGCTTCCGCCTTCGTCTTCGCGCTCGTTTTCACCATAGAGCAATTCCCCTGGTTCTACGGCAACACCCTGGGAGCGGACCTTACCTCCTCGCTGCTGCTGGCCTCGATCCCGTTCCTTTTCCTGATGGCCACCTACTGGGTAATCGGCGTCCTGATGCCGAGGACCGGGAACGACTACGTCTGGGTGGGGCGCATTTTCCGCCCCTCCATCGGCTTCGCCTGGTCTCTCCTGTACATGATCACCGTCTTCCTCGTGGCTTATGTGGCTGAAATAGGTCCGTTCGCCACGGCGGTTTCGTCCGTTTTCGGAACCTATGGTCTGATATCCAATTCCTCCTACCTGACCGACCTGGGCACGTTCTTCGGGGGGCCCCTAGGAACCTTCGAACTTGCTACGCTGTTCACTGTAATTTTCGGCCTCTTCGCAATCTTCGGTTCGAGGTTCATCAAGGGTCTCCTGTATGTGACCTGGGCGGTGGCCATCATCGGCTTCCTCCTGATGTGGTACATCATGGGAACGACCAGCAACGGCACCTTCGTAACCAACTGGAACACATTGATGACGCCCATAAACTCCACCTACTCGTATGCGGCACTGCAGAGCACCGCAGTGAAGGCCGCTTCGTTTCCGGGCCTCAGCACGGGTTTCGCAGCAGTGGTCACGGCGCTGCCGCTGGCCTTTCTGTTCCTGTTCGGGGGCAACTACGCGAATGGCTTCGCCGGGGAGATCAAGAACATCAGGAAGTCGATGCCCATCGCCCTCTTCCTGTCGCTCCTGTTCGGCGTAGTGTATTGGAGCATCACCTCGACGCTCACTCTCAACGCTGTAGGCCACGACTGGTTGACCGAAGTCGGATACGGGTGGATTTCAGGTGGGTCGTCCCCGGGCACTGCAAGCTATCCGTTGCCGTTCCAGCCGACCCAGCCCCTCTTCCTGGCCGTAGCTGCCTACCCGAACTATGCGCTAATCACGATCATGTTCGTGACCTACCTTGTCGGCTCTCTCGGCGCCCTCTTCGCGTACTTCTGGATACCTAGCAAGTACATTTTCGCATGGGCATTCGACCGGGTCATTCCATCGAAGTTCGCAGATGTGAATCAGAGGTTCCACACGCCTTACTTGGCCGTGACCGCAGTCGTGATAATCGGGGTCATCCTATCGTATCTCTACGCCATCCTCGGATATTCGACGCTGTTCACCATGGGGACTGTCGTATGGGGAGTATCCTACGTGATACCGGGACTGGCTCTGATGGCCTTCCCGTACGCAAAGAAGGACCTCTTCGCGCAGGCTCCTGGATGGATGGGACGGAAAGTGGCGAGCATCCCCATAGTCTCGATAATAGGCCTGGCCACAGCGATCGGCTTCGCCTATGTCGGTTACGTGGCGTACTCCAACCCCATAATCACGGCGCCCAACCAGTTCAGCTTCATCCTGATCGCGTTTCTTGTCATCCTGGCCTTCGTAATCTACTTCGTGAGCAAGAGCTACTACAGAAGCAAGGGAATCGACGTCTCCCTGGCTCTGAAAGAGATTCCTCCCGAATAGGCACGGAGTCGCGCCTCTTCCGCCACTGCGGAACTCTTATCATCGATGGGGCCGTAGCGTCCGCAGTTTGCGGAGACCTCACAGGGACTTCGTTGGGTACGGGGGGGCTCCGCCAAAGTTCCAATGGCCGGGCGGCAAGAGACTCGCGCTATCCCTCGTCGTGAACTACGAAGAGGGCTCAGAGCACTCCCACCCGGTCGACCGCACGGTCGAAGGAGTAGGCGAGTTCCTGCCTGTGGACGTGGCAGCAAGGGACGTTGGGAACGAGAGCGCCTACGAGTACGGCCCCAGGGTGGCCGTTTGGAGGATACTCGATACGTTCAGGAAGTCCGGAGTCAAAGCGACGTTCTTCGCGACAGCCGAGGCGCTCCAGGGTAACGTGGGTGCAGCCAAAGCCATAGTCGGCGCGGGGCACGAAATCTGCGACCACGGGCTCCGTTGGACTGAGCACTACAGGTACACCCGCAAGCGGGAAAAGAAGATGATAAAGCGCTCTGTGGAGCTCATCGAGGGGATTACGGGAAAGAAACCTGTGGGTTTCTATGCGAGGGAGCCGAGCGTCAACACAATTGAGATCGTTCAGGAGCTCGGGAATTTCATCTACGACTCCGACTCCTACAGCGACGACTTGCCATACAGATACCAGGGGAAGGGGATTCTGATTCTTCCCTACACCCCCGACGCCAACGACTTCCACTTCCAGTCTCCCATGCACAGGTTCGCAAACTCTTCCGACTTCTTCGAGTATCTGAAGGATACGTTCGACGTCCTGCACGAAGAGGCCCAGTCCACGCCCAGGATGATGTCAGTGGGGTTGCATTGCAGAGTGATAGGCAGACCGGGGCGGATCGTCGCGCTGCGCAGATTCCTGTCTTACATCTCGGGCTACGGAGATGTGTGGGTAGCCACAAGAGAACAGATAGCGAGGCACTGGCTTGAGGTCGTGGAGCCCTCTCTCTGACCTCCGTCGGGCCTAGGGATTTTGAGCCACGAGCTCCCTTATGTCGGCGGGGACGTTGGGCTCGTAGAACACCCTTACCACCCATTTGTGAAGGTCCCGTTCGGTGACTATGCCCACCATGTTGCCACCCTCCATCACTGGTAGCCGCCTGATCTTCCTTCTGAGCATCGTCGCGAAGGCCTCCCAGATTTCCGTGGTCGGGGTGACTGTCACCAGGGGTTTCGACGCGAGTGCACCTAGATTCTTTCGGAGTGCGTCTCCTCCCCGGGACAACTGCTTCACGATGTCCCTTTCGGTGACTATGCCAACGGGCTTCCCTTTCGCAGTGACCACGAGGGAGCCGACATCGCGTCTGGCCATTAACTTCGCCGCGCCGCTGATGCCGCTCTCGGAGTCGATGGTGTAGACCGTTTTTGACATGACTTGGCTGACAGTGTTTGAGTCCCCGGGCATTCCACTCCCCTGCCATTCGTTCCCTGGACGG
Source organism: bacterium (assembly GCA_027310575.1). Taxonomy (GTDB): domain Archaea; phylum Thermoproteota; class Nitrososphaeria; order Nitrososphaerales; family Gagatemarchaeaceae; genus UBA183. The sequence continues at coordinate 41,646 of DAIDAO010000048.1, forward strand.
CGTGTATAAGTCGTTAGCTCTCTGTCAGGAGGAGCAGTACCACAAGCTCTAAAGAAGCCTGCGACATCAAGCACCTACCACTTGAGCATTCTCGCCAAGCCGCAGGATGAAGCAAGGAGGATACTCGAGGCTTCTTCGAGCCGGGACGTGGTCCTGAAGCTCCTCGGCGGAATCGCAATCCTAACCAGGTGCCCTTCAGCCAACAAATACGGGCTCAAACGAAACTACCTCGACCTGGATTTCGTAGGTCATGCCAAGCAGTCGGGGGCGATAACGTCACTTTTCGGCGACTTGGGGTACCAGCCTCGAGAGAAGTTCAACGCCATGATGGGCGCGAAGAGGCTCATCTTCAACGACCTAGAGAACCAGAGGCGGAGCGACATATTCCTCGACGTGTTCGAGATGTGCCACAAATTCAATTTCAGGCATAGGCTCAAGATGGACTCCTACACTCTTCCCCTGGCAGACCTCCTCGCGACCAAGCTGCAGATCGTCGAGGTCAACGACAAGGATTTCAGGGACATGACGTCGCTCCTCCTGGACCACGAGATAGGAAGGAGTGACGGGGAAACGGTAAACGGCCCCTACATAGCAGACCTCTGTGCCAACGACTGGGGAATATACAAGACGTTCACGATGAACCTGTCGAAGCTCAGGTCGACGGTCGGCGGCTATGACATCCCCCCTCAGGACGCAGCCGTGGTGAAGGCGAGGATCGGCGAGCTTGTCAAGATGATAGAGGAGGAGCCGAAGAGCCTCGCATGGAAGCTGAGGGCCAGGGTGGGGGAAAGGCTCCCCTGGTACGAGTTGCCGGAGGCCGACAAGCAGGTGGTCGTCGGCAAATTAGAATAGGTCAGCCGGACGTAAGGATGTAGGATTTCACCTTCTCTCCGTCGAGGTCGGTCAGGAATCCGCGCAGGATTCCTTCCCCGTATTCGCTCCCGGGGTTGGCACAGGTCGTCCTCCCCATCTTGAAGACCCCGCGGGACTCGTGTATGTGTCCGTGGAGGCCGAGCAAAGGCTGGTACTTCTCGATGGCAGTGCGGCACGCGGAGCTCCCTGCCGAGACCATCTCCACGTTTCCTGCCTTGACCACGACCTTGAGGTTCTCGTCGATGCGGGGAGCCTGGTCAATCACGGTGTCAATCGGCGGGACGTGGATGTTGAAGATGGCGGCCTTCATCGTCTTGGCCTGGTCGGCCATCCTCCCTATCATCCCGGCCAAGACATCTTCGTCGACCTCCCTCGGGCTGTTCCAGGGGGTGTGGTTGGTGTACCCGAGGGTGATCATTTCGTGTTCTCCGTCGATGTCTACAACGCGCCCTTCGGGGTTGATCACGTAGGAGGAGGAGCTGAGCACCGGGTCCAGTTCGAAAAGGTCGTCGTTTCCAGGGGATATGTAGCATTTCACCTGCGTCTTTCCGAGCCTCTCTTCCGCGAGGGAGACCCACTCCTGCACTCTTTCGACCATAAGACGCTTGAAGAGTTCCGAGACTGCGTCTGGCTTGGCCTCGAGCTCTTCGAACTCAGACTTGCTTACGATGTGGGTGTACGAACCAGCTTCCGCCGCTTTCCTCGCAAGCTCGGCAGCTTCGGCCTTATCCTTGAGCACCAGCTCGACCCCCTGGTAGGTGCATCTGAAGCCGCCGCCGGGTTCCTCGACTATCGGGGACATCACCTTGCCGGTAATGTCTCCTCCCAGCAACAGGACGTCGGCCCCATAGAACTTGGCGGAGTTGAGGAACTTTCTGAAGCACCTGTTGGAGCCGTGGACGTCGGTGGTGAAGTAAACCCTGGACTTGGCCACGACCGCGCCTCCCCGGCGAATGTAATTAATCTGAGCGGAAGGCAGGAATTGCATTAGATGCCACTCTCCAGGACCGGCCAGGTCGCGACCGGTTCAGAATTGTTTTAATTCGAAGACAGGAGAACCCCGCACGTGGCCCTGAGTTGAGAGGCACCTTTGGTCTGGCTGGAAAGCGTGTGCTGGTCACTGCTGCCAGCAGAGGGATAGGTTTCGGAGCAGCCAAGGCATTCCTCGAAGAGGGTGCCCGCGTCGTCATCAACTCGTCGAACCGCCAGAGGATTTCGGCCGCAGCCAGAGAGCTGAAAGCCGTCGGAGAAGTGCACGCTGTGGTAGGAGACCTGACGCACAAGGAGGACTTGGACAGGCTCATCGCCGAGACGAAGCGCCACCTGGGAGGAATCGACATATTCGTCTACGTCACAGGCCCGCCTGAGGCAGGCACCTTCTTAGAAAAGGGATACGACGAATGGGAAGAGGCCGCCGAACTAATGGTGGTCAGCCCAGCCTATCTTGCGAGATTGGTGGCCCTCGACATGGTCGATTCGGGGACAAAGGGGAGCATGATCTTCCTCGCCTCAGTCACGAATAGGGAACCCATCCTGACGATTGCCACTTCCGGCGTCTGCAGAATTGCGATCTCCGGCCTTACAAGGACGCTTGCCCGAGAGCTCGGGTCGAAGGGCATCAGGGTCAACGGGATACTTCCCGGCTACATAGACACAGCACGGGTCCAGAAGATCCTAGACACGGCCGCGACCCGAAAGAGGATTTCGCGCTCGCAAGCGCTCAGAGAGTTGGAAGGCGAGATCCCCATGGGCAGACTTGGCACGACCAAGGAAGTGGCCCAGGTCATTCTGTTCCTTGCGAGCGAACTTTCTTCGTATGTGTCGGGGGCGCTCGTGCCTGTGGACGGAGCCTACCTGCGGTCTGTGGGTTAGGACCCGAAGAGCCGCTAGGCGTCCGGAGGTGCGGCTTCGGAGTGATAGTCCTGCCTCTCAGGCGTGAAGAAGTCGATGATGACGCTCTGCTCCTTTTCGTTGGTCCTCAGCTCGTGGCTGATGCCCGGCGGGATGTAGTAGGAGTCCCCCTTCTTCATCTTCCAGACAGCCTCCCCGACTCTGAATTCGCCGCCTCCTTCGAGGAAGACGCCAAACTGGGCGTGGGGGTGCGAATGAAGGGCAAACACCCGCTGAGGCTCAATCCTGTAGAGGACCATCATCCCGGCTGGAGAGTGCGTGAGAATCCTTCTCCTGACGCCCGGCATGACCTCGTGCCAGGACTCCGGCTTGTCCTCCCAAAACGCGGGGTTCGCGAACTCGTCGACCTTGCCGCTCTGCATTCTTGGCCGCCTTCCTCGAGAAGTTACAGTGATTTATGCGCTTTCGTTGGACTTCGCGGCTTTGCCAGAGCTTAAATCCGGTCAACCCTAGATTCAGCGCGTGTCCCTTGACGACGTAGAGGGCTCGCCCTCGCTCGAAATGGTCAACCTCGTGCTGCAGAAGCAGGCGGCGGGCGAACACATCGTGTCCCTCGCGATAGGGGAGCCTTCGTTCAACACCCCGGCCGAAATCGTCGACGTAGCATACCGCGCCATGCAGGCCGGCGAGGTTCACTACACCTCCTCCTATGGGACGGCCGAGGTGAGGGATGCAATACGCACGAAGGTCTCGCGGAAGAACAGAATAGAGGCAGATGTGAGCAACACGATCTTCCTTACGACGAAGCTGGCCGTCTTCGCGGCTCTCGTGGCAGTGGTCCGGAAATCTTCCGAAGTCCTCATCCCCGACCCGGGCTACTTCTACAGGGAACCAGTAATTCTCTCTGGCGCCACGCCTCGATACTACGGGCTGAACGGAGACCTCTCCCTTGACGCAGACTTGGTCGGGAAGCAGATCAACGAAAGAACTCGGGCGGTCATCATCAACACCCCCTCGAACCCCACGGGGAGGGTCTACGACAAGGAGGAGCTCGGTCGGCTCTACGACGTGTGCCGCAAAAGGGGGGTGTACATCATCAGCGACGAGGCATATGAAGACCTGGTCTACGTGAAGGAGCACTCCTCGATCGGTTCCTTGGAAGATGCCCCCGAACTTGTGATATCTCTCTTCAGCCTGTCGAAGAGCTACGCCATGACAGGCTGGAGGGCAGGGTACGCGGTTGGGAGTGCGGAGATGGTGTCCCGCATTGCCAAGTTCATTGAGCACACCTATACGTCCTATCCACCGTTCATCCAGAAGGCTTCAGCCCACGCCCTTTTGAACTGCGACCATGTGGTAGAGCAGTTTGTCCAAGAACTGGCTTCCAGGAAGAAACTCGCCGAGGGAAGGCTGGAGAGTATCAGCGGAATCGAGCCCTACACCGCTGAAGGCGCTTTCTACCTGTTTCCTAGCTACAAGCCCGACGTCTCTTCCCAGGAGCTCTCGAAGAAGATACTCCAGGAGCAGGGAGTCGCATTGCTGCCCGGCATCGCATTCGGGCCCCATGGGGAGCGTCGTCTGAGGGTCTCGTTTTCTGGGCCAACAGAGTCGCTGACCGAAGGCATGGACAGGCTGGGCGCCTTCTTCTCCGGACTCTGACCGCCGTACTCTATCCTCTGAAACGACTAGGTTGTTATCGATATCAATTCCGTCAAGACCGCATGACATCTCGCCCGCGATTCAGAAGCGTTTCCAGCCCAGGTCTGGCTTCCCGGCCGTTGATCACCTTGAAGAAGCCGACCGAGTAACGTTTGAATCACTGGTAGGTTGAAGCGCAAATCCGACCCGCGGCATCTTTCTCAGCTACGGCCGCAGCCCCATCGATTTCATCGTAGGCCCTGCCGGGGCGGCTAGGAACCAGGCCGAATCGAAGAACGCCGCCAGCATCTTCACGAACGGCGCTCCATTTGACCAGAGCGCGACGTGCTCCGCGACGTCTTCGTCCAGGGCGTCGTTTATCGCGAGCGCGACCGAGCCGATCTTCGTGTCGTAGATGGACGCGTTGGTCGACTGGTTCCTCACGTGGCGAACCTCGGCCATTTCGCCGATGGTCTTCACGTATTCCGCGTTCGACTTCGTTATCTCGGTTATCACCCTGAACTCCACCCCCTCCTTCGCCTTCTGGTCCATGAGGTGGAGGAAGTTCCTGAACCTGCTCAGCCGGATGATGCCGTTGGAAGACATCAACAGGGACACTTCGTCCTTGCACGCAGATATCGACTCTATGACGCGGAGGTACGTCCTGACCCTCCCTCTGACCACCGAGAAGGTCTCGGTGCTCGGCGGCGTCCCGAGGGCCGCAGGAGTGAGGCTGTCCAGGATTGACCGCTTCACTTCGCCCAGCTTCTTGAACCTGACAGTCTGGAGCGCGAACAGGTGGCCGACAGCTTCCCTGGGCTCGATCGGTTTGAACCGGGTGGGAGAGTCGAGTGTGGCATCGACCAGCCCCAGCCGCTCGAGCCTCTCCAGGAGATGGTGGGTGTTGCTCCGCTCCTTCACGGCAGCGGCTGCTATCTCGGTCGTGGTTGCGGTCCCCAGTCGTGCGGCTGCAAGGTAGACTTTGGCCTCAGAATTGGTGAGGCCCAGCTCCACGAGGGCTTCGAGAAGGTCGTTGGGCAAGCTGTGTGTGTTGTGTGTCACACACTTAGTCTTTTATACATTTCCAGGCCGTTCGCGCGCCATGGTCACTCGTCTGAATGAGTATCTCAACGCCGTCAGCGTCTTTGACCGCATCGAAGTGGGCTTGCTTTCGTTCTCCCGCAACCAGCTGCGGAGAGGCAAGGATGGAGACCTCTCGGACCTGGTAGCCTCGATTCACGAGCACGGCCTGCTGGAGCCCATCATAGTGAGGCCGAAGGGCAAGGGGTTCGAAGTCATCGCTGGTAACAGGCGCCTCAGGGCCTGCAAGCTCCTCAGGTTCCGCAGGGTGAACTGCATCGTCGCCGACCTCAATGACGCCGAGGCCTATGAAGTCTCGATCATCGAGAATGTGCAGCGGAGCACGCTCAATCCGCTCGAGGAGGCTATGGCCTTCAAGAAATACTGCGACGAGTACGGCTGGGGGAGCCAGACCCGGCTCGCCAAGAAGGTCGGGAAGAGCCAGGAGTACATCTCGCACAGGCTAAAGCTGCTGGAGCTGCCGGAGGAGGTGAAGGAGGAGCTGCTCAGCGGGAGGCTGAACCCGACCACGGCGCAAGAGATGGTCTGGCTGAAGTCGGACAGCTGCAGGATCGCTGCGATGGAGATCGTGAAAGGGAGCGGTCTGGACACCAAATCCGTGAGGAGGCTGGTCCGCGACCTCAACCTCCCCGATGGCCAGCGCGTGGGCGTGGGCTTCGAGATCCCTCGCGAGGACGGCGAAGGCCGCCACGGGAAGAGCCACCTCGAAGAGGCGGTGCTGATACTGAGGATCTCCCTGGCGAGGCTCGATTGGACGCTGACAAGGGTCCAGGACCCCCAGCTGAAGTCGGTCCTGCTCGCAAAGAGGAACGAGCTGAACAAGATAGTGGACGACCTGATCCAGGTGAAGATGATCGGGGTCTACCAGGCACGGCAGATCCCGGTGATCGCGACCCGGTCCGACTAGCGCGGCACAGCCACCCGTACAGCGGATGCATCCATCTGGGGAATTCTAGTCTTAAATAGAATCGGGCAGGCTCGCCCCTCCATGGACGACTGGTTAGAGCATCTCCAGAAGGCCGACTCGGCCGTGGCAGAGCTCGTCCGGAAGGAGCTTGACAGGCAGGAATACGGCCTGGAGATGATCCCGTCAGAGAACTATGCGAGCCTGGCAGTGCTCGAGGCGATGGGGACGATACTGACGAACAAGTACTCTGAAGGCTATCCCGGCAGGCGATACTACGCGGGGAACAAGTTCATCGATCAGGTGGAGAATCTAGCCATAGAGAGGGCAAAGAAGGCGTTCGGGGTGCCGTATGCCAACGTCCAACCATACTCGGGGACGCCCGCCAACCAGGCAGTCTACATGGCGGTCTGCAATCTCGGGGACGTGGTGATGGGCCAGGGCCTGCTGGACGGAGGTCATCTGACCCACGGGTGGGGGACCAGCTTCTCCGGCATCAATTACAAGAGCGTCCAGTATCATGTGAAGGCAGACGGATACATCGACCTAGAGGAGGCCAGGAAGCTCGCCAAGGAGAATCGGCCGAGGCTAATGTGGGTCGGAGCGAGCGCATACTCCAGGGAGTACCCGTTCGAGGAATTCTCGAAGATAGCGGAAGAGGTCGGGGCCTGCCTGGCAGCGGACGTGGCGCACGTGGCCGGCCTGATAGTCGGAGGCGTCCACAAGGACCCTGCGCCCTACGTGCATATCATCACGACGACCACGCACAAGACCCTGAGAGGACCCCGTGGCGCCATGGTCATGGTCACGAAGAGGGGGCTCGAGCACGATCCGGACCTCGGGGCCAAGATAGACAAGGCTGTCTTCCCGGGACTGCAGGGAGGGCCGCACGACCAGACGACGGCTGCCATAGCCGTCGCTCTCGGCGAAGCGCTGAAGCCGGAGTTCAAGGGATATGCGCGTCAGGTGGTGCAGAACGCGAAGGCGCTGGCGCAACGTCTGGTCGGGAACGGCGTCAAGATCGTGTCCAACGGGACAGACAACCATCTGATGCTCCTGGACCTGACGCCATTTGGCAAGGGAAAGGGAGTGTTCGTCCAGGACGCGCTGGAAGGCGCCGCGATTACGGTGAACAAGAACACGATCCCTGCCGACCCGGCGCCGCCGTTCTACCCGTCAGGGGTACGGCTGGGGACACCCGCGCTTACGACCAGAGGGATGAAGGAGCCCGAGATGGGGCTGATTGCGGACTGGATTGCAGACATCGTCAAAGACTCCAAAGACATCATGCTCCCTGAGGACAAGCTGGAGCGGAGGAGTGCGGTGAAGGCCTTCAGGTCGAGCGTCGGAAAGAACCCGAAGGTGGCGGAAGTGAAGGGGCAGGTCACAGACCTCTGTAAGCGGTTCCCTCTGTACCCTGAACTGCGATAGCTGTGGCGTTTCGGCTGTCAGCCTTCGTCGACCGGCCGCCTCCACCTCGACTTTGAATTCGTTGAACCTATCAGAGGTCATGCCTGGAAGGTCCTACGGCTGGAGGGGGATGATCCGCTTTGCTTAGGCCTGCGTCGTCCCCGGCTCACCTGTCTGATTCCCGCCATGTCCCTGGTCCTCCTCGAGACGGGCCCTGCTGATGATGTCCTTGCCGTACTTTGTGGCTATGACCTCGCTCAGTATGCTGACCGCAATCTCCCCGGCGGAAACCGCCCCGATGTCTGCGCCCACTGGCGCCTTGACGGAGCCGATGAAGTCTTCCCTCACACCCAACTCCCTGAGCTTGGCGAGGTCCTGTTTGGTCCTCTGGTGGCTCGCCACCATCCCCACGTACCTGAGCTTGAACCTGGAGAGTGCCTGCAGCGTCTCCACGTCTCTTCCGCCCTTCGTCAGGATGACTACGGAGTCCGAGTCCGAGAAACTGAACTTGGCCAGGTCGAAACTGGCGTCCTTGATCAGCTCGTCGGGCTGCTCCGTGAGCGTCGGGCTGTGGTCGATGACGACCGTGGTGACGTCGAGGATCTTGCCCATCCTGACCAGCGCGTCCTCGACCTCGTCCCTCCCCCCCTGCCCGATGACGATGAGCCTCTCCTGGGGGAGGTAGGGTTCGACGTAGATCTCCATCACCCCGCCGCAGTTCGTTTCGACGTGGATCTCATCCTCGCTCTGCCCCTTCAGGACCGCATTCACAGAGTCTTCGACGGACTCCAGGAAGACCTTGACCGTCTTCGGGTTCTTGGTCCTCATCGTCATCTTGGCTGCGGCGACTATGGCCGATTCCGGGCACGCGCCCCCCAGAGTGCCGCAGAGGACTTCGCCCTCCCCCGAGATGATGACCTTGAAGCCGGGCTTGCCGATGGACGAGCCCTCGGTCTTCGTCACTGTCGCCACCGCGAAGGGTTCGCCCCTGCTTGTCAGGGACGCCATGACTTCGGTGAATTCCTTCTGTTTCATGCGCTCTCGTTTTGTGAAGTCTCTTCCGCTTTATTTATTCTTGGTCGCCGGAGCCGGTCACAGCCAGGCGTCGACTTCGTCCTTGGGGACCGCGACGAGCGTCGCCGACTCGGCCTCCTCGGCGGTCGCGATGGCGTACTTCATCGCCGACCTCTCGTCCGGTGCCTCGATGATCGACACCACGTCATACTTGCCGAGAGTGAAGTACGTGTGGTGGAACTTCACCCCCCACTTCAGCGCTTCCTCGTGCTTCCCGTCGAACCACGCCTTCTGCTCCTTCCTGTACGGGCTCTTCAGTTTGATCAGCCGGATGAACAACATTGCGAATTGGCGGGCGGCGCAGTCGCGATTTAAGGCGGCTCTGTGGCGTCGGCAATCGTGGTGTGGATGTTCGTTAATCGACGTGGCAACTATCCATAGGGGGAAGGAACCACGACCCCTGCCCAGGATACTCAGGCCAGCGCTCGATCCGGACGACCTACGCCGGGACAACCCGTCAGGACCGTACGGTGCTTCGGCGGTGCACGTCAGGTGGGAAAGTCGCACACGTGAATCGGCCGGTGCGACGCCGGCTGGGCGGGGAGACCGAGTGCGGCTCGACGGTCCGCATGTTCTCACGAGTGAAAAACGTGGCAGCCAATTATCTACGAGCAGCCGCACATAGCCCCCATGCCCGACGGGCAGGCGGAGGGGAGGGGTTCGTCCCTGACCAGGACAGAGCTGGCGAAGCGGATCGACCACACGCTGCTGAAGGCGACTGCGACCGGGCCCGACATCGACCAACTCTGCGCTGAGGCTCTGCGCTTCGACTTCTGGAGCGTCTGCGTGGCGCCATCGTATGTTCGGCGTGCGGCAGAGCGCCTGGAGGGGAGCGGCGTGAAGGTCTGCGCTGTCGTCGGGTTCCCCCTCGGGTTCCACCAGGGGAGCATCAAGCTCGCGGAAGCCGTGACCGCGATCAAGGGCGGGGCGGACGAGATCGACATGGTCATGAACATAGGTGCGTTCAAGTCAGGGGACGACGACACGGTGTTCAACGAGGTCAAGAACCTGGCCCAGTTCTGCCACGCGAACTCGAAGGTCCTCAAGGTCATAATCGAGTGCTGCTACCTGACGGACGACGAGAAGGTGAAGGCGGCGAGGCTCGCGGAGCTCGCAGGTGCCGACTACGTGAAGACCTCCACGGGCATGGGGACAGGCGGGGCGACAGTGGAAGACGTCAGGCTCCTGAGGAGGACGCTCCTCCCCCAGACGAAGATCAAGGCTGCGGGCGGGATAGGCACGCTGGAGAAGGCGCTCTCCATGATAGCGGCCGGAGCCGACAGGATCGGGACCAGCTCCGGGGCGAAGATCATGAGCGAGTGGCCGGCCACTGCGGACAGCCGCTTCGTCGCCAGGCCGAAGCCGGGTTGAGGCTGCGCGCGCGGTCCGCTAAGGGGGGGCGGACAACGTTTAATCTCCCCAGGGGCGGAAATCCACGCATGCCCGGAAAGGAGGGGACCGGACTCGGGCTCTCGCAGCTGTTCGCCGATTGCTACGACACCCGTGACGGGACGCCGGAGTTCAAGCTCTTCATCGACGGGAGATGGTCCCCGGCGGCCGGCGGGCGCACCCTCGAGGTGGACTCGCCGATAGACGACTCGGTCATCGCGAAGGTCCAGGCAGGCACCGCGGTGGACGCCGAGAGGGCGGTGGCAGCAGCCTACCGCGCCAGGAAGTCGATGAGGGACATCCCGGCGATCGACAGGATAGACATCCTCAACAAGGCCAGGCACATCCTGAGGGAGCACGAGGACGAGTTCGCGAACGCGATGGTCCTCGAGGCCGGGAAGCCCCGCCTGATGGCCGAGGCGGAGGTCAGGGCTTCGGTCAACAGGATCAAGATGACGATGGAGGAGGCGAGGAAGATCTTCGGCGAGTACGTCCCGGGAGACTGGTCGGAGGACACGATGGCGAAGTTCGCGCTCGTGATCCATGAGCCCCTTGGGGTCGTCGCCTGCATCACCCCCTTCAACTATCCTCTCTTCTCGGTCGTCGCGAAGGTGACCCCTGCCCTCGTCGCCGGAAACGTCGCCGTGGTGAAGCCGGCGAGCGACGACCCTATCGTTTCACTGCTCTTCGGACGGGTGCTGCAGGAGGCGGGGGTGCCCGCCGGCGCGATCAACGTCGTCACCGGGTCGGGGAGGGAGGTGGGGGAGCCGCTGGTGACCCACGGCCGCGTCAGCATGATCACCCTTACCGGGAGCACCGAGGTGGGGAAGCACATCGCCAAGCTCGTGGGCATGAAGAAGATGCACCTCGAGCTCGGAGGGAAGGGGGCGGCCATCGTCGCGGCCGACGCCGACCTGGCTCTCGCGGCAAGGAAGGTCGCCGAGGGGTGCCTGAAGTACTCGGGGCAGCGGTGCGACGCGATCAGCAGGGTCTTCGTCGAGGAGGGGGTGGCGGA
>DAIDAO010000018.1 GCA_027310575.1 bacterium
GCTGAGATCGCCGAGATTTCGCGCTGGCGAAGGGCGAAAGGGATGAGGGCGACAAGGATGAGCACCAGGACGTCCAAGAAGGGGAAACGCCGAGAGATGGGAGGGAACTCGAGCCTGTCCATGACGTACCCCCACCAGAACCAGATTACGAACGCCGTCGCGAAGATGAAGAACACCACGTCGTTGAACCCGAAGGTCGTGAGGAAGCTGGCTCCAAAGGCGATTGCGATTGCCACCACCATCGTCGCAAGCTCAAGAATCAAGACGTTGACCGTCTGTCTGTCGTAGGACAGCCCCGATACCCCTCGGAGGCTCGCCACCGAGCTCGCGTTAAGAGTCTATCTCGGCTAGGCTCGGAAAGCTAACTACCCGTAGGGAGGCGTCCCAGGTGAGACGCAGTACTTCGCCAGCGCGTTGAGCCTGTGGTCCTTGAACTGCTTCTCCTTCGCCATCTGCATGGCGATGTCGGCCACTGTGACGAGGCCGAGGAGGATGCCGTCCTTCACCACGGGCAGCCTCCTTATCGAATACCGGGACATGGTCTTGGAGGCCTCCTCTACCGCGGCCTCCGGCGCGACGGCGATGAGAGGCGCGGTCATCACATCTGCTGCCTTGAGGCTTGCAGGGGACAGGTTCTCGGCGAGGACCTTCCCGACCAGGTCCCGCTCCGTTATTATGCCGACGTAGCTGCCCCCCTCCTGGACCAGGACGCAGCCGCGGCGCTTGCTCGACATCAGCTTGGAGACTTCAAGGGCGGAGCTCCCGGATTCGACCGCGTCGACTTCGGTGCTCATTATCTCGTTCACTGTGAGCGGCTCGAAGGGGCGCGCGTATTGGTCAGGGTTCCTTTCGAACTCCGACTGGCATGAGTAGGAGCAGAAATGGAACTTCGTCTTCCCATACTCGGAAGCAAAGCCTTTCTCTTCGCTCACGTCCATCCCGCACACAGGGTCGGTGGGCATGCGTCGTTCACCCTCCTGCCGAGCCGAAAGGCCGACCGCTGCAATACTCGATCCCTAGTGAGCCCATGGCATTCAAGCTCCGAGGCTCCATTCGAACGCCCTGTCGACCCCGCGGAAGCCACCCAAGACAAGCTTTACGACAGACGGCCTCCCTTCCAATGAAGGAAAGGAGAGGACACCTCTTCTGATGCGGCCCCTAGAAGGACGAGCGACCCAAGCAAAGGTGCTGTAGCTCATTCCATTGCTGTCCGCCAGGCTCGCTGCCTTTACCGGGTCAAACTCAGGGTCGCCCGAAGCGTTCTTCATTTCAATCCCCAGTTCCACGACGCTTTCACCGGACAGGGACAGAGGCGTCACTGTCAGACCTGAACCCCTAGGGTAGGACGCTTTCTGTTCCAGCGCCATCGCCCTGGCGGGTGCCACCCAGTAGCTGGAATGCGCGTGCCCAGAGCTCGCCTGGTTATGGGAACCATGTCCTGACATGCGCATCACCACCATCGCTTCGAAGGAGGCCACGTACAGCCACAGCGGGGTTGACCAGGAGTCCTGCAACAACCGACACCCCGAGGAAGGCGAGCACTACCATCAGGAACACTCGCAATTCAGTCAACTCCCCTTCCGGCCATCGCCCTTCCGGTGGGCGCAACGCCGCCTCGCTTCATTTCGCCTTCCTCCGATCGCTGTCTGCCGCGTAGACCATGAAGAATATCGCGAAGACGCCGGACGTGATTGCGTCGTAGAACCAGACCTGGCCAGGGAGATTCCATGGCTGTGTGCCCGAGATTCCAAAAGCCCAGCCCAGGACCCAGGCGATGAGCCCGCAAGCCAGGACCAGCCATGCCACGGCCCTCCAGAGGTTCATTTTTCTATCCTCATACCTCCCCTGTCTCCGCTGTAATCACGGAGCACCTCCCTCCGCGTGCCAAGCCGACAGAAAGCGCCAATAGTGTGGACGCAATCGTCGGCGAGAATTGGAAGACTCCATACAAGTCTAGCAAGTTCAATCCGCTTGAGCTCCCGCCCCTCCCTGGATGTCGAGGACGTCGTGCAGCCCGCAGCGGCACTTGGAAACAGCGTTTGGGTTGTGCACCACCAGCCTGTATCCTTGGAGTGTTTCCTCGTAATCCAGTTGCGCTCCTCTGAGGTACTTCATCGACTCCTGGTCGATCACCAGGTGCAATCCACCGCTTGTTACGAAGACGTCGCCCGCCTTCGGCGAATCCTCGATGATGCTGTAGTCGAACCCTCTGCCGCCCGCGCAGTGGGAAAGGACAACCGCGATTCTGACCATATAGTCGATCAGCCCAAGATCTACGAGGTACTTCACAATGTGGTCGGCGGCAGCAGGACTGAGGCGGAACGCTCGGTCTATGAGCTGGACCCGAGCCCTGGCACCACCGCTCCCACGTCGGGTCGATTGCGAAACCACCTTAGCATCGAACACGTTTAGTCATCTGGCAAACGGAGGGAATGCTGGGTAGATTATTGTGCCTCTTTACGGACAGAAATCGTCGGCCGGTGCCAGCTTTCGATATATCAAGATCTTCCCGTGGGAGCCTTTCGGCCGACGTTCCAGCGGAAGACTGTTTTGAAACTGCCAGCTCCTAGTCGCAGCTCGAAGAGCGAGCCCTGCGGCGGATAGAGCACATGGCTTCTGGCTTCCGTGCGTAGACTTGCCGGAAAAATGGAGTATGGGTCAGTGATGACCCATGCTCATCTGGCTTCCACCCATGTACTTCATTGGATTGCTGTCGAAGGTGGACTTGTCCGCCTGGCAGCAGAAGTAGAAGGTCTTGCCCATGTGTTCAGACTTGTACTGGGTGGATTCATTGACTTGCATCCCGCACACGGGATCCTTCGCCATTTCGGCCTTCCTGTCGCGTTTGCCGCGTAAGAACATACCGCTTTACAAAAGCGAACTGTCGAGCGCGGGCGCTACATTGTTCGGGTGGGCCCCATCGAATCGACCGCATCCTTCGAGAACACCTTCGCCAGCCGCCTGAAGGTCTCCAGACATTCCAGGGAACAGAAATGGTAGGTGGTCCCGGCATAGGTGGCCCTGAACTCCGTCTTCGCTTCGTCTACGTCCATCCCGCAGACCAGGTCTTTTTGCATGGTCATCATCTTGGCTTGAGCAGGGTGGTGGAGGCCGTCGGCAGGCGCGCGTGCAGCGCGGGGAAGAACATCGGCACTCTGCTCTTGTAATTGAGATAGCCCACACCGAACGCTGATTCCATATCTTTCTCCTCCCTTTTCGCTAGGCGATAGTACACCCAGACCAGGATTGGGAACATGATGGCCGTCGGTATCGTTATCCACTGTAGTAGGAAGCCCGATGTGACGAAGAATATCCCCAGGTACTGCGGGTGCCTCACGTGTGCGTAGATCCCGTCAGTGACAAGCTTGTCGCCTGCCTTGTAGATCTTCGACCACCCTTCGGACACCAGGAGGATTCCCCCGCCGATCATCGCGATCGAGACGAAGTGCAGGGGGTTGAGCATCCCTAGCTGAGGATAGAGGAGGTGGCCTGCGTTGTGCGTGAGTGGGTTCTGGTAGCCTATGGCCCAGGAGAGGAAGTATATGGTCAGGGGGAAGCCGTACATCTCTGTGAAGAGGGCTACGACGAAGGCGAGCAAAACCCCCTTCGACGCCCTGCCGCGCCGCTCGCTCCTTCTGTACGGAAGCATCATTATGAAGAGCGAGAAGAGAACGACGCTTATGATGACTAGGGTCCAATCCCCGTAAGCGTAGTCAGTCGCTGCCATGGTGGTGTTCATCCCCTTCGGAGCCGCCATGGGAGTGCCCGCCATGTCCTCCGTGGCCGAATAGGTGCATGAACATCATCAGCCCCACAAAGACGATGAGGAACGCGTTCTGTGGCGAGAAGATCGATGCTACCAGCGCCGCACCCACCAGACCCGACCCCAGGAGCGCCAAGGTGAGTCTCCTCGTCATGATTAAGTTCCCACGCGCCGGCTGGGTATTGCCTTGTACCCTGCCTTCTTGATCACGCTGATAATCTCTGCTTCCGAGGTCAGCGCGGAGTCGTAGTCGACCAGTATGAGGTCGAGCACGTAGTTGGCTCCGGCCTGTTTCACCCCCTTCGCCTTCAGGAGGGCTTTCCTGACGGGGATCACGCATGAGGCGCAGGGCACTCCCACGATGGTGAGCCTGGCTCTCCGGATGCTGTTCGCAGTCATGGTGCGTGCTCCCCGTTCGCTGGACTCCACGTGAGCGCGAGGACTCCGCCGATCGAACCCAGAAGCGCGCCGATGAAGACAGAATCCATTCCAAGGAAGCCGATGAGAGAGAACACGAGTATCAGAGTCCCCCACGAAGCACGCTCTGCGGGACGGGAGTTCAACATCAGCGCCCCCACGGTCACCACCACGCCCGAGAGCACGCCTATCAGTCCCAAGCCGCCCATCATCCCGGCGAATCCCGGTCTGCCAAACCACATGTAAGAGAGCCCGCCTCCCAGAATCATCAGGATTCCAGCCGCAAGCGACAGAACGAAGGATCCCCGTGGCGCCTGGTAGCTCATCCCCTTTCTCCCTCCCATTCCGTAGGGCTGTGTTCTACCATGGGCTAGCAGCACTTGTGGGAACCCTTTTGGCCCTTCGACTTGGCCGGCGTCTGCTGGCTGAGCTGCCTAGACATCCTCAGCTGCCTCGCCCTCTTGATTTCCCGGTTGTACTGCTGCGCGTGCTCCTCCGAGCAGAAGTCCTTGTCAAACTTGCGAACGCCGCTCTCCTTTTGCACCTTCATCCCGCAGGCGCTGCAGTAGGCTGCGCTGGAGCCGAACATCCTACCTCATCCCCGGCCTTTCTCCTCGCTTCGGCTTGCTCATGTATGACACCATCAGTTCAGCCGCACACGCAGGCCAGAAGTAGAAGACTTGGCCAAGATCCTGCCTACTAGCATGCTTCATCACCCTCTGCTCCCTGACCAGGCTGGGCGTCGAATATGTCATGCCTTCCGCAGTGGCACTTGGCCACCGCGTTGGGGTTCCTCACGACGAGCCCCCCGCCCTGGAGCGATTCCTCGAAGTCTATCTTCGCGCCTTTCAGGTGCTGCAGCGACTCGCGGTCGACCACGAGTCTGACTCCGTCATGCTCCGTCACGGCGTCCTCCGGCTTCTGCAGGCTCTCTTCGATGCTGTAGGCGTAACCCCTCCCTCCCATGCAGTGGGTTCGGACCGCTGCGACCCTGATCGTCGAACCGGTTTTCCCTTCCCGGAGCAGGTAGTCCCTGACGTAGGCTGCAGCCGGGGCGCTGAGGCTCAGCGTTTCGTCCATGAGCTTCCCCTGAGCCCCAACGTCCCCGCTGTCATTCTGGGCCGATCGCGAAGGCATCTCTAGCAGCAGCCACCGCTTTGCCCTGTCTGCTGGGCCGTTGCCAGCTGCTCCTGCCTCGACTTGTTCATCTGATCTGTGTACTGCTGCGCGTGCTCCTCAGAACAGAAGGGCTTCCCGAACCTCGTGTACTGGTTCCCGCTCACTTCCGTCCCGCACGTGTAGCAGTATTTCTTCCCGATTCCGAACACGTTCAATCACCTGGCCCACCAAGGGACCCCTGGCTAGATTACCGTGCCTGTTTACAGCACGAACCATCCGCGGGCATAGGCTTTCAATATGGCAAGAACGCTCTATCCGGGACTTGACAGGGCGCCAGCACACAGTCAAGAGCTCCTGGCTCCGTTACACAAGTGAACCTGGCGGGAATAACGCTAACACGAACGTAATCTAGGACTTTGGTACAGGTTTGCCCGGATCTCGGGACTCATAGAGTCACGAGTGATAGGAAAAGAACCGGCGGTCGCATCAGCAGCTGCCGCCGGAGTTGCTTTGGCCTGACGACGATGGAGCAGCGGATTGCCTCGATCTCTGAACCTGTTGGACGTACTGGTCAGCGTGGGCTTGGGAACAGAAGTGCTTTCCGAACCGTTGGATGTCACTCTGCTGGTCCACGTTGATCCCGCACACCTCGCACCATTTGCCCGACTCAGCCGCAGACGTATCCATTCTAGACATATCCATTCAGATCACCGGTTAGGCGGATAAACTCAGGCGAGTAAAAGGGTGGCTCCTTTCAAATGTAAAGTGCCGGTGGCTCTGACTGTGCAGAGTAATCAAAGGGCCAACTCAGGGGACGCTTGGTTTTACAACCTTCTCAATGAAACTTGCTATCGCGTCAAATTGTGCCATGCTCCCGAAACTCGGTTCCATGGTCGCTACTTCGTATCCTTCGGATGGTGGAAGAACATGATGGCCCAGTTCTTTAAGCGCGTTCAGATTCTTCTGGTTTGCCCTGCTGGACCACATGCTTGGATTCATGGCTGGGACGAAGACCACCGGTGCATTGCACGCCAGAACAGCGGTGGAGATCAGGTCGTCGCATATCCCGTTTGCGACCTTTCCTATGATGTTAGCCGTCGCAGGCATGATCACGAAGACATCGCAACTCCTTGTGAGCTCGATATGGGGAACCTTCACAGCATCGGAGATATCAAACGAGTCGGTGAAGACACGATTCCCGGAATAGAGCCTCATTGTATATGGCGTGACGAATTTTTGTGCGGAGCGAGACATCATAACATGCACGTTCTTCGCGATTCCATTCCTGAAGAGTCTGATGTACTCCGGTACCGCAAGAACGCCTACGGAGCCTGTCACACCAATCAACAAGTTGTTGATGAAGAACCTCTCAGTCAAACCTGTCCACTCGTTGCGTCAGAATCGAAAAGAGAACGAACTGGGGCAGGTTGGCACGCAAACCGAGTCTTGGGCCGGACAAGGTGCTCGATTTCAGGTGTGCCAACGGCAGCAGCCTTAAGACTATCTACTCCGTGCAGCAGCTCAGGCTCCCCACGTCTCTGTAAAACGACTGGGCCGCCAGCTTAATCGCTTCGGAGAGCGTCGGAAAGACGTGGAAGGTGTCTAGGATGTCGTCGATGGTCAGCCCGAACTTGACCGCCAGAACCCCTTCATGGATGAGGTCTGCGGCGTGAGGGGCGAGAATGTGCAAGCCCACCACGCGTTTCGTCTTTCTGTCTGCCACGAGCTTGACTAGCCCCCGAGCGTCTCCGATTATCCGTGCTTTCGGAACCAGTTCCAGAGGGAGGGTCTCACAGGCGTGTATACAGCAAGCTTGTACAACCTCTCGCATGAGGCGCCTAATGAAAACCGCCCTAGCGCTTGCCGTGGCAGTGGTTTTTGTTATCTTCGTCCCAGTGGTGCCGACTAGCGCATTCGCTTCGGCAGTGATTCCTCAATATCATCTTCCCTGCGGAATCTACAACTTGCCGCCGGGCCTACATCCTGTTCCAGTCATCGCGCCGGTATTCTACCTAGCTACCGGAAGGGGTGTCGTATATGTCCCTGCGAATAGTCTGAGCGGAAGTCTCTTGGCATTCCAGTTCACGCGGGCATCATGCGGCTGAGCCCGGCTAGATACCATTTCAAATCCGGCCGACCTAGTCATACTCTGTGCGTATGGAGCCTAGTGGACCAGGAGGGATGCAACTAGTTCTGTGGGCGAACTTTTTCTATCCGCTTCCAGCCAATACTGGAAAATGCAGGAGCACGAAACCGCCCCATTCATCCCCCGCAACCATGGTGTAGACCTACGGCTTGTCGCTGCCCAACGAGTTGACTATGGCAGCGGCGTTGGGGGCTGTCGGAGAGCTTGCCGGGACGGTCGTCCCGTTGATTGCGTAAATCTGCGAGGACTGGTACACATCTCGAGGGGCGAAGGTCGAGTGCGGGGGCAGGGAGTATGAGGTCACATTGATGGGCGCGACGCCTGTAGAAGTGCAACCAAGTATGATGGCCTGCTGGAGCACATTCCTAGCGGCGGTGACGTTCTGCAGCGTGTAGTATCCTCTGAACACAGCGAATCCATAGGGGCCGGGCCTCGTATAACAGGGCGAGGGGTTAAGCAGACCGGAGATGTACCACTGGCTGGACTTCGATATGTTGACGACATGAGACGTTGGGTTCACCAGGGAAAATGAGTAGCTGAAAGATCCATTGGATCTGACTGAGGTGGTGTTGACTGACAGTGACAGGACAAGGCCCGAAGGGTCATACGCAGAGCAGGTGGTCAGAAACCCGCAATCGGAGAGTTGTCCGCCCTTGATGGTGGCTGTACTTGTCGTGGTCAATTCCCCGCTAGACGGGAACGAGTAACTGATCGCTGCCGCCAAACCCACTACAGCCAGCACCGCGACAGCAGCGCCCAAGAACATCCATCCCTTCTGGCCCGAGTTCATCGCGACATGCTGCGAATGGCCGGAGTTTAGTTCTACGCTTTAGGATGCCCTCGTTCGGCTTTTAGAACTAATAGTGGGGGCTCCAGTCGAGGCAGTACCGGTCGATGGGACTTGCAAGACAAAGCCGATGACATCCTGGAGGGGACCACACGGAAGGTCTTCCGATTCGTCTACAGGCAGCGCGAACCCGTGGGCATCCACGACGTACAGAGGGGGCTCGGCCTTAGCTCCCCTTCGGCGGCTCACTACCATATAGCAAAGCTTCTGAGAGCCGGGCTTCTGAAGGAAGATGGCGAGGGTTACACCGTGAACAAGGTGGTCTTCGAAAACATGGTGAGGATCAGGGGGACTGCCCTTCCACTGCAAGTGACATACGCCACTTTCCTCGTTTCCGCTCTCGCAGTGCTCGTGGGATTTGTTCGCCCGCCAGTGCTTTCAACGTCGTACGTCTTCGCGGTCGTCGTGATTGCTGTTGCTCTTGGTTTCACGATCTACGAGGCCTACAAGGTGACGAAGCTGCCGTACTGAGGGATCTGCCTGCCCACAGGGGGGCGCAAAGACACCAATGCACAAAGAAGAGACGCCATCTGCTTGACACCCTGCTCATACTGTCAAATAACTCAAAAAGAAGCCTATTAGCCTTCGAGAATCGTATCCAGCCCTCGATACTGAGATAGAGTTCGTTCTAGGCTTAGTTTTACGGGCCCGACGGGACCCGCACGCTTTTCCGTGCTAGAACTGGTATCGATCTTCCGGGCGATTCAAAGGGGAATCGAACCCCAGGGGCGGCGTTGGGCTAATCATTTTCTCGACAGGATGCTTCTCAGACTTTCCCATATGCATTCTCATTACGTTGAGCGTAGGCGCCTGAACTCTTGCTTGTGCTCCTGCTTGAACCATTCGACAACGTACGCCAAGTATTTCCTCTGGAGGCCTTGTGGGAGCTCGAAGAAGTTCCCTTGGTAAACCTTCCTGCACTTCTTGCTTCCACATCGGCACCAGAAAGTCCCGTCGTTGAATCCATTAATCGTATAGTCAAAGACCAGTTCTTCCCCCTTCCCGATATCACTCATGGCGAAAACGTAGCTCCTCCCGTCAGCACTTTTGACATAGTAGTTTGGGTCGCAGGAGTGGTATCTCGTCGGATACCATCTGCGAATTCGAGCAACAAGACACCAAGAAAGAAGGGCCGAAGAGAACTGGCTTTCAAATCGCGGCGGAGCTGATGACAGGAAGGGGAATCGAAACCCAGACCCATAGGATTACACTGGTTGGGAGGAGCCGCACTAGCGAAATTCGAATGAAGCCCTAGGAAGCCCGTTCCACTACTCACGGGACACCCAGACGCGCCTCTTCCCGCCCTTCTCCAGGGGGAACTCCATCTCCAGCCTCCTGTAGAACTCGTCCCCGCAGAACCAGGGGAACTCCGGGACCCCGACGACCTTGATCTTCCCGTCGATAACGATGCTCGGTACGGCGCTGATTCCGTATTCCTTCACCAGCTTGGCGTTCTTCCTGTCGTCCACCGAAATGACTTCCACGCTGCAGTCCTTACACTTCCCGACCTCGACGATGTCTTCGGCCTCCCTGCACACGCCGCACCCTCCGGAGAAGATCTGGATCCTATGGGGCATGGCACCGGATGGGAGCCGGCAGGATAAACGCTTTATCCGCGATCCCAGGAGCAAGGAATGAAGGAGAACTCGAACCCCCTCCCGAGAGACAAGTCCTCCTCCCGGCAGATTGTCGCAATTGTCAGGAAGGCAGGCGACTGGCGCGGCGAGACGCTGTCCAATCTACGTGATGGTCAGTCCAGATGATTATTCGTCAGTTTGCACTTGATGACGAACGACCGATTATCGAACAGACTGGCTAAGGCTAGTCAGTTGCAAGCTCTATTGGCGGAACGGAGTGCAGTCTAGGCTTATTTTACGGGCCCGACGGGACCCGATGAGTATACCGAGCCAGAAATGGACCCGAACTCGAAGGTCGGACGGAACCATACATTTCTAAACCAACCTTGAGAAATCGTCATACACGTTCTTCCGGTGGCCAACATAGACCACGATGACGCATTTCGAAGCCTGATCAATCTCGTAAATCGCACGGTAATCTCCGACCCTCAGCTTCCAATATTGCGAGGACTTGAGTTGCTCTCCCTTCTCTGGATTCTCTGCGAGCTCTGCTAGGGCCGTTCGTATCCGGTCTCCAATGGAACGCTGCAATTTCTTCAGCGTTCTTGCCGCTTTCGGGTCCAACAGGACCGAATATGTCAAAAGACGTCTTTGAGCGGAACGAGTCTCTCAGGATGCCTTCTGGCATCTTCGCTTCTCCTCGTGAGCATCTCGTAGAACTTGCGGGTACGTTCCCTCTCTTTGTAGAGCGCTACGATAGTCTTCACGGCCTCGCTTCGGCTGGAAAACCGGCCCTCAGCAATCCAGCGGTCCAGTTCCTTCACGAGATCGTCTGGAATCCTGACCTGCACCTGTGTGGTTGCCATGCCCGTAAACAGAATTGTCTACGCTAATTTAAGCCTTTTCGCAGGCCCTATCGGGCCTGTTGGGTGAACCGTGTCAGGGCAGGGATTGAATCCTACGTTCGAGCCCATGGGGAAACGAACCCCAAGGCTTGGACTGAACGAGCCAATTTTCCTCGCCTATCACGTTCGGCAACTTTCCGATAGGCATTGCTGAAGCCGGCTCTGGTGCGTCCTGGGGTCTTTGGTTTTGGAGATCTTCTTGCTGCAAGTCGGGGTTTCATCTCCAGAAATAGTCGAAAAGCTAAACTGGACTGGAAAATACGAGGATGGTATTGACGGCCACACAACCAAGGGTCAAGTCCATTTGTCTCATCAGAAAAGGCGACTCCATCTTGGTAATCCACGCGCATGACAATGTCCGCGGCCAGGAGTTCTATACTCCTCTTGGAGGAGGGGTCAGGTTCGGCGAACGCGGGCATGATGCGGTCACGCGCGAGTTCAAAGAAGAGATAGGCGCTGACATCGAAGACGTTAGGTACATTGACGTCCTCGAGAACCTATTCATTTTGGAAGGTAAACCGGGGCATGAAATTGTCCTTGTATATGAAGCACGTCTGAAAGACAGGTCTCTCTACACAAAGAAAATGTTCGAAGGACGGGACACTGGTGGACCGTTCAAGGCAGAATGGAAGGACCTCTCTTCGTTCAATTCTGAGAACGCCCCTCTCTACCCTCAGGGTCTACTGGACTTGGCCGTGAAGCCACCGATACCCGACTTCTGACAGCAGAAGGATACTCGTGGTCAATCCGTCAGATCGATCTTCGGAGATTCTCATCGCAGCATCCTGTCCCAGTCGGCTTCTTCGAACTGGCTTGAGGCCGCCCAATTTTCTTCACTCTCCGGTCTTCGGCATCTTAAGCGACTTCGCGTACAAGGCCATGTAGACCTTGGGATTCGGCCGAGACGAACTCTGATATCCTAGAAAAGCTTGATTCAGATTCAGTTTAACAATTAGAGCTTGGAATAAGCTTATTCAACGCGGGCCCGACGGGAATCGAACCCGTTTAGGGGCCTTGGCTGACCCTCGGGTTAAAAGCCCGATGCTCTACCTGAGTTCTCTCCAATTCTGGAACTAAGCTACGGGCCCGCACCAACCTGCGCATGGCCTCCCGTATTTGACCGAATCGAGTCAGCTAAGGAGCGCCCGGACCAGCTTGACGCTCTTCTTCTCCGTGTCGAGGTCCTTGTAGGGGGTCTCAAGCACAATCGGGCGTTCGGTGATCCCGGGGTAGTGCAGCAGGGACCTGATGCCCTTCCTGCCGATCTTCCCTTCGCCTATGTTCTCGTGCCTGTCGAGCCTGCTGCCAAGCGGCCCTTTCGAATCGTTGAGGTGGACCACCTTGAGCCTGTCGAACCCCACAACCTCGTCGAACAGGTTCATCGTGTTGTCGACGGCTTCCTCGTTCCTGAGGTCGAACCCGCTGGCAAACAGATGGCACGAATCTAAGCAGACCCCAACGCGGCTCTGGTCCTCCACCCTGTCGAGAATCCCCCGTATCTCTTCGAACCTCGCCCCGACGCTGTTCTTTTGGCCTGCCATCCCTTCCAGCAGGATGGAAGTCGCCCCGCCGCTCCCGGCGATGGCCTCGTTGCACGCCCCTGCGATGTTCGAGACCCCGACCGCTATCCCCTTCCCCAGGTGGCTGCCGAGGTGAATCACGAGGTAGTCTATGCCTAGCGCGTCGCAGCGCTTGACCTCCTCGTCGAGGGAGAACCTGCTGATCTTCATGGTCGACCTTTCCGGCGAGGCCAGGTTGGGCAGGTACGGCATGTGGTCGACTATCCGTCTGAAGCCGGCCTTCTTCCTCTTCTCCCTGAAGCGCGAGACCGTCTCCTCCTCGAGGGGCTTGAACTTCCACTGGTTCGGGTTCCTCGTGAATATCTGGAAGGTCGTGGCGCCGACCTCCTGCGCGCGGTCGAAGGCAAGGTCCGGCGAGCCGGCGATGGAGACGTGGAGACCTAGCATCGGCTCGAAGGTCAATACGAATCAAAAGAGGCGGAGTGTGGGTTTATGAACCCACGCTCTCGTTTTCGTTTCTCGCTCAGCGCTTCTTGGGCTTCGCCAGGGTCTTCCTTGAACCTGCAGCACTCCTCACTGGCGCGGTCCTACGCCTGTAGGTCCGCACCGGCTTCTTCGAGAGGGTCGGTGCCGCAAACGAGGTCGTCGATGGCGCAGCGTACGTCACCGGGGCCGGCGCCGGCTGCACGGTCTCGTAGATGGCCGGTGCAGGCGCAGGTGTTGGCTCTGGTGCAGGGGACGGAGCAGGCTCTGCCACGGCAGGTGCTTCCGCGGCTGGGACCTCTGGTGCCTGCTCCGTCGTCGGAGCGTAAGTGTCGATCTCTGGGACCGACGACGTTGGTGTCGCTGCTGCCTTCTTCTTTCGTCCAAGATAGCCCCTTGGTGCGGCATAGAGAACCGCTATGGCTCCCACGGTCACGCCAAGCAAGACGGTAGCTAGTTCGAGGACCATTGCTGGTGTTGATACGGGCTGCCGGGGCTCTTCAGAGCCTGAGTCAAACACTATCAACAAGTCCGTTATGTTGATTCAACCAACTCGGCCGCGCGGCATCGAGGCGCATCCGGTTCGGGTTCTGGCGTGTCGCTTATATCTCACCGAGTGACTATGGATGAAGCGTATGCTGCAAATCCAGTGGGAGAAGATCATAACGGAGGTTTTCAAGTTCGACAGGCGGATCAGGTCTGCCCAGATCCTCGATCAGGCGGGGAGGCAGATCGCAGGGGGGATGAGGAAGGGGATTCCATCCCTTGAGCCTCAGAGCGAGGATATCAGGCTCATCGCAGGGATCACCATCCAGATCAACAACGACAGGACCTGGGACAAGTACTTCGGAAAGAACCAGTTCACCTTCAACAAGAGGGAGAGGCTCAACATAATGACTTTCTACCTTGGGGACAAGCTGGTCCTCATGTCAGCCGAGCCTGACTTCACGCTTCAGCAGGCTCAGGACCTGAGGAACCAGATAATAACGAACCACGCAGAAGAGATACGGTAAAAGAAGGAATGAGCTGGGTCTAGTTGAGACCTAGCTCAGGAAACTTCGCCTGGACGAGTCCAAGCTCGCTCTGTAGGGTGCGTATGCGCTCGGCGTACTTCTTCATGTCCTCCCTGTTGTTCTGGACTTTGGCCACCTTGTAGCCACGCCAAGCCTTCTTCAAAGCACCCCACGACTGCCCTTTCGTGTACTGGCTCATGAAACGAGTCCTTTCAATGAGACGATTTAAGCCTTAGCGTCTCATGTAGAATGAGGTGCTACCTCACTTCGAAGGGCACCCTGTTGCCGTTGTGGTCGTAGACCCCCAGGTTGTCCGGGGTGGCGTAGGGGTACCCCATTATCACCATGATCTTCCCTGATGCATGAAGCAGGTCCTCGTGCGATGGGTTGTGGTTACCGGACGGGTGAGAGTGGGCCACCCCCAGGTACGACATGTCGATGGGGAGCATCCACCAGCTGAAGGATGAAAAGGCCGCGCCGTGTGCTGCCGCAGGCGGGATGACCACACCCGTCACTTCGACCACCCCCTTCTTCGACTTCCCTCTTAGCAGGAGGATTCCCTCGTTCGGGTAAGCCATCGCGGAGTAGCTGAAGAGGCTGTCCACGACTTCCTTGTGGAAGATGACCTTCTGGACGGGCACAGGCTCTCCCTACTTCAGCATGCGGACAAAGTTCCCGACCACCCTGTTCCCGTCCGGGTTCTTCTTCGTGTACCGCTCAGGGTGGAACTGGACGCCGTACAGGGGGCGTGAGCCGTGCTTCATGGCGGAAATGTCGCTCGTCTGGCTCCGGCCCAGGAGGCGGAAGCCCCGTGGGAGGGACTTCACCACCTCATACCTCGACTCCAGCAGCATCAAGGACCCGGGGAGCCCTTCGAAGAGCGGGTCGTCGACCAGGACCTTGGTCTCCACCATGCCGAGTACGTGCTTCCCGTCCTTCACGACGTCTGCGCCGAATGCCCGCGCCATCATCTGGTGCCCGAAGCAGACGCCAAGGACAGGCACCTCTGAATCCAGGATCGCGTCGATCTCGCGCCTGTACTTCGTCAGAGTCTTCGGCTGCGACATCATGTCCGGGGAGCCGCTGAGGGCGACGCCGTCGAAGGAGTTGAACCTGCTCGGAGACGCTTCACCCCACTCGATGGAGGTGACGGTAGCGCCGTTCCCCTCCAGACACCCCTCCAGTCTGAGAAAGCGCTCGCGTGTCGGGTAGTTGTTGACCGCCAGGACCCTTGCCAACGGGACGCCCGCGGACCGGGCTGGCGATAAGAACTTTCGTGGAACGGGGCGCCCCGCCAGAATTGTTTAAATCCCGACCCAATTCGTTGGACAAAAGGAGCAAGGAAAAAGAAAATGTTTGCACCTTCGGCAGGATACGACAGGGCGATCACGATTTTTTCGCCTGACGGCAGGTTGTATCAGGTTGAATACGCACTTGAGACGGTCAGGAGAGGAAGCCTGGCGGTCGGCATCCAGACGGCGGAAGGGGTGGTGCTGGCCGTTGAAGAGAAGGGGAGGAAGCTCCAGAGCGGGGACTCGGTCATCAAGATGTTCCAGATCGATGACCACGTCGGTGCTGTAGGCGCCGGATACATCCCAGATGCGAGGATTCAGGTGGACAGCGCGCGAGTCCTGGCCCAGAGCAACAGGCTGATCTACGACGAGCCGGTGGATGTCGAAGCAATCGCCAAGAGAATCGCAGACATGAATCAGCAGTACACGCAGTACGCTGGGGTAAGGCCCTTCGGCGTGTCTCTGATCATAGCCGGCGTCGACGAGGGCTCGGGCCCGGTAGTCTTTCTGGCCGACCCCACAGGGACCTACTCCGGGTTTCGCGCCATTGCCATCGGCCAAGGAAGCGACCAAGTCAACGACTACCTCGAGAAGAACTACATGACAGACCTGTCGCTGGACGCTGCAGTAACACTGGCCATCGAGTGCATCTACCTGGTGAGCGAGGACAAGAGCGGCACCGCCCACATCAAGGTCGCAGTGGTGGAGGCCGAGACGAAGAAGTGGAGGCGCCTCGTCGAACAGGAGATCACCAAGAGCGCGGCCGGGGCCAAGACGAAGTCAGAGAAGCAGCCACCCAAGAGCTCCTAAGAAGCGTCGGCGCACATGAGCGGGGGGTTCGGCTACGGCGGCGGCGAGTTCAGGCCGAGGACCCACGAGGCGTCGAAGTTCACGACCGTGAAGCTCACGATCGCGGGGGAGCACTTTGAGATACTCGTGAACCCCGATTCCGCGCTCTCTTACAAGCAGGGGAGGAACGTCGAACCGTCGGCCGTGATTGTCGCGGACGAGGTCTATTCGGACGCCAGGAAGGGGTTGAGGGCGAGCAGCGAGAAGCTGAAGCTTCACTTCGGCACGGATGACCACTCGAAGGCAGCCTTGGAGGTGCTGAAGCGAGGGGAGCTGAACCTCACCCAGGAGCAGAGGAAGAAGCTGACAGACGAGAAGAGGAGGGCGATCATTGCTGCCATATCGAAGAACTTCGTCGACCCGAGGACGCTGCTTCCGCACCCGCCTCTCAGGATTGAGCAGGCGATGCAGGAGGCGCGGGTCACCGTGGACCCCTTCCAGGAGCCGAACGAGCAGATGAAGACTGTGGTCGAGAGCCTGAGGACCATCCTCCCGCTAAAGTCAGAGAAGATAAAGCTCCAAGTGAAGGTGGCTGCCCAGTATACAGGCCAGGCGATAGGGGTGCTGAAGAGCTTCGGGGAGATAATCAAGGAGGACTGGCTGGCGGACGGAAGCCTCTCTGCAATAGTAGAAATACCCGCTGGCGGACAGCCCGGCCTGCTGGACCGCTTGGGCTCCACAACGAGGGGAGCCGCGCAGGTTACAGTGGTGAAATAGAGATGCCAATGATAGAAAGGAAGCAGGTAATCCCCGGCGACGTCATAGCCAAGGGGAACTACAGATACGGGAGCTACGTCGAGAAGCGGGGGGACGAATTCATCGCCCTCAGGGTAGGCCTCGCCGAAGTCGGGAGAGACGGGGTCAAGCTCAACCCTCTCACGGGGTCGTATCTTCCCAGGGCTGACGACGAAGTGATAGGAAAGGTCGTCGACGTCAACGGCTTCGGTTGGGTGGTCGACATCAACTCCTGCTTCGACGGGTTCCTCCCCGCGTCCTTCGTGTTCGGCAGGGAGTTTTCCCCGTCGACGCACGACCTGTCAAGCAAGTTCAGGGTGGGGGACATGATCGGGGCGAGGATAGAATCCTTCGAGAGGTCGAGGGACCCTCAGCTGAGCATAAGGGGGCATGGGTACGGGAAGATCGACTCGGGAGAAATCGTTAAGATATCACCCACAAAGGTGCCGAGACTTATCGGACGAAGAGGTGCGATGATCAACTTGATCAGTGAAAAGACCGGGTGCGACGTCAGGGTAGGCCAGAACGGCGTGGTCGTCGTGACCGGTCCGCCGGAAGGCGTCGCGAAGACGGTCAAGGCGGTGAAGATGGTGGAGGAGGAGGCCCACGCCGCCGATCTGATGGCCAAGGTCGAAGGGTTCCTGGGAGGGAGCAGCAGTGGTGGAAGCTAAGCGGAAGCTCATCGACGGCAACGGGAAGCGGCTGGACGGCAGGGCGTGGAACGAGCTCCGACCGATCAGCCTCCAGGTGGGGCTCATGAAGAACGCCGACGGCTCTGCGTACATCGAGTGGGGGAAGAACAAGATCATGGCGGCTGTGTATGGCCCCAAGGAGGTGCACCCGAAGCACCAGGTGCTCCCTGACAGGGCACTCCTGAGGTGCAGGTACCACATGGCGCCCTTCTCGGTCGACGAAAGGAAGAACCCCGCTCCTTCAAGGAGGGAGATAGAAATCTCGAAGGTCATCAGGGAGGCGCTGGTGCCGGCTGTGATAGTCGAGGACTATCCCAGGACTGCAATCGAGGTGTGGGTCGAAGTGCTCCAGTCAGACGGAGGCTCAAGGGTGGCAGGGATTACCGCCGCGTCGCTGGCGCTCGCGGACGCCGGGATCAACATGAGAGACCTCGTCGTGGGCTGCTCCTGCGGCCTGATCGGGGACCAGGTGGTGTCTGACCTGGACGACACCGAAGACAAGGAGGGAGACGGAGACATGCCGGTGGCCATCATGCCGAACCTGGGGCTCGTTTCGCTCCTCCAGGTGGACGGAATCTACACAAGGGAGCAGTTCCAGCAGGCGTTCGAGCTGGCCATCGAGAAGGGGAAGCAGGTCTACGGCATGCAGAGAGAGGCGCTGACCGCGAAGTTCTTCAGCGGGGACGGAGCTGTTTCGAGCGTCGAGGAGGGGACCGAATAGATGTCGATGAAGAAGAACTACGTCGTGGAGACGATAAGGAAGGCGCAGATGGTCCAGCTGCTTGCGGAGGGCAAGAGGATGGACGAGAGGGCGCTCGACCAGCTGAGGCCCCTCACCATAGAGACAGGGGTCATACAGAAGGCGAACGGGTCGGCCAGGGTCACCCTAGGGAACACCCAGGTCATAGCAGGGGTGAAGATCGCCACTGGGATCCCGTTCCCTGACACGCCAGACAAGGGGATCCTGATGGTCAACGCGGAGATCCTCCCGATGTCTTCCCCGTACGCCGAGCCAGGACCGCCGAGCGAAGAAGCGATCGAGCTGGCCAGGGTGGTCGACAGGGGGATTCGGGAGTCCGAGATGGTGGACCTCGGGAAGCTTGGCCTTGTGCCGGGCAAGACCGTCATAGCCGTGTTCGTGGACTGCAACATCATGAACGTCGACGGGAACCTCTTCGACGCCACAAGCTACGCTGTCGTGTCTGCCCTCAGGACCGCGAAGATGAAGAAGTACGTGGTCAAGGACGACAAGGCAGAGGCGACGGAGGAGATGGTGCCGGTCCCGGTCGAGAGGACCCCGGTGTCCGTCACGCTGGCAAGGATAGGGGACAGGCTGGTGGTGGACCCGAACACCGAGGAGGAAGCGTCCATGGACATGAGGATAACCATAACCACGGACGACGACGGGAACATCTGCGCGAGCCAGAAGGGCGAGGCAAGCACGATCTCGCCGGCCCAGGTCCTGGAGGCGGCAGACACCTCCATCAGGGTCGGGAAGCAGATCAGAGCGCAGATCATGGAGTCGACGAAGTAGTGCCGAAGGCGAAGGAGAACGTCAGGGGGCTCGGCGCCAAGTACGGCGGGACGCTGAGGAAGAGGTACGCCAGGGTCTTCCGGACCCTCAAGCAGGCCCGCCAATGCCCCGCCTGCTCGAGCATGAAGCTGAGCCGCACAGCGTCGGGGATATGGAAGTGCAAGTCGTGCGGCTACACAGTTGCAGGCGGTGCGTTTGACCTCGCCCAGGCGAAAGCCAGATAGGCCCATCGAATCCGTGTCCCTGAAGGTATCTTTCAGAGCAGGCAGGGAAGAGACGGCGAAGATCAAGCGGGCCATCCCCACCGCGGTCGTGCGCGAGGGCGTCTGCGAAGTGAGGATGGATGCGGTGGAGCCCTCCGAGGTCGAAGAGAAGGCGAAAGCACTTCTGGAAAAGCTAAGGACCGTTGTCTGAAACCTCGAAAGGCTTTAAGTAGAGTCGGGGGTCGCGAAGCCCGAACTTGAGTCAGCCTGAACTTCCGCCTATGTTAAGGGAGCAACTGGCGAGGTACGACCAGACCCAGCAGAACCTCCAGGCAGTCCTCGCCCAGAAGCAGCAGGTGGAGATGGAGCTGGGGGAGACGGAAAAGGCGCTGGAGGAGCTCGGGAAGGCGTCGGACTCGGAGGCGGTGTACAAGTTCGCGGGCAACCTCCTGGTCAGGGTGAAGAAGGAAGACGTGACGAAAGAGCTCAACGAGAAGAAGGAGCTCGCGAACACGCGGAAGATGGTGCTGGCGAAGCAGGAGACGAGGTTCAGGGAGAGCCTGAAAGACCTCCAGACCAAGATCGACGACGCCGTGAAGAGCAGGCCCCCGCAGCAGCAGCAGCCCCCTGGGGACGCCTGAGCCGTGGCGGCCCTTGACCCTTGACATCGGGCTGAAGCGGTTCCCCTTTCTGGAAGCGAAGGCCCTCCATGACGCAGCCGTGGTCTGCCACAGGAACGCGGACCCTGACGCGTATCTGTCAGCCTTCGCCGTATCCGCTCTTCTGAGGTCCCTGGCGCCGCGGTGCCGGGTCGAGATTGTCACCCCCGGAGGCATGACGACCCTCACACAGAAGCTCAGCGCGAAGTTCCCGCACCCAACCGTAGAGGTGAGCGGGCGGGACTACGACCTCTACGTGGCCGTGGACGTTGGGGACGAAGAGCTCCTCAACGAATGGAAGGCGAAGCTCGAGTCGAGCAGGGGGGTCAGGGTCCTTGTGGACCATCACCCAATGAGGGACGGGTCGCTGTACGACCACGCAATCGTAAACGAGCGCGCGACCTCTGCCGCGGAGGTGGTCTTCTCGATCTACCAAGAACTGGGAGCGGCGCTTGACAGGGTGACTGCGCAGGCCCTCCTGGAGGCGATAATGTTCGACTCGTCCCACCTTGCCATCGCGAGCCCGGCCGGAGTGAGGGCGGTCGTGAAGCTCATGGACGCTGGCGCAGACATCGCCCTGGCGAGGAAGGAACTCCGCAGCGAGCCCGACTACGGCGAGGTGCTTGCGAAGCTGAAGGGAGCGCAGAGGCTCAAGATCTACAAGGCAGGGGAGTGGGTGGCGGCCACGAGCATGGTGGGCTCCTTTCAGGCCCACGTCGCGAGGTCCCTGATCTACCTCGGCGCCGACCTCGCGGTGGTCGGCGGGGAAGCGGAGGGGGAGACCAGAGTGAGCCTGAGGTCGACCCAGAGGTTCGCAGAGAACACGGGAATACAGCTGGGGACCCAGGTGGCAGGCGAGATGTCGAGGAGGCTCGGGGGCCACGGAGGGGGACATGCCACTGCAGCTTCGTTCTCCACGGGGAAGCCGGAGGACGAGGCGATGGAGGAGACCCTGAAGAGGGTGGGGGAGCTCCTCGGCGAGCCGCGCGAGATAGGTTAGTAGGCCCGCGAAGCAGG
Organism: bacterium; assembly: GCA_027310575.1. Classification (GTDB taxonomy): domain Archaea; phylum Thermoproteota; class Nitrososphaeria; order Nitrososphaerales; family Gagatemarchaeaceae; genus UBA183. Next base: position 20,772 of record DAIDAO010000018.1, read on the forward strand.
GCTCTTCAGGAACCCTTCGAAGGAGAGCTTGAACCACGGCGTGTAGGAATCGGGGTGAGCCCGGAGGTCAGTGGCGACTTCAGACACCTTGGCCCAGCGCACCTCCGTTATCTCGTCCGGGTTGGGCGCTATCTTCCCGTCGAAGTCCCCCACCAGGACCCTGCAGAATTCGTTCTCAGCGTTGTCCCCCTGCGGGGCGAAGTAGACGAAGGAGTTGACGTCTTTGAGCTCCCCGACCTTGGCGCGAAGCTCCTCGCGGGCCCTGCGCGCTGCGGCCTGCTGGTAGGTCTCCCCGGGGTACACGTGGCTCGTGAACGAGACGTCCCACGCCCCGGGCCAGAGGAGCTTCTTCCCGCTCCTCCGCTGCAGCAGCATCCTGGCGTTGTGGAAGATGAACGCGGTGTAGGCGCGGTGGCGCTTCCCCCTGCCCGCGTGGCAGTTCTCGCGCGTGTCCGTGCCTATCTCGTTGTCGTTTTCGTCGACAAGGATCAGGATTTCCTGCTTCCCGCCTTTGGGACCCATCGCGAATGGCCGCAGGGCAATCGCCCCTTTTTATGGGCGTCGGGACCGGGCAGGCCAGATGAAGTTCCAGGTGAGCGGACGGGTGTTCAGCGGGATGGGGAAAGGGAGATACTATGTGGGCCACCCCGAATACCAGAAGAGGTTCGCGGAATGCCTCGGATACGCGCCCTATGCGGGCACGCTCAACGTCAAGCTGGAGGACGAGGCGATCATCAGGAAGCTCGCAGACCTGAGGTCTGACGACGGGGTCAAGGTGAAGGGGTTCGCGCTCGGAGGGGAGTCTTTCAGCGCCCTCACCTGCTACGACGGAGAGCTCAGAGGGGAGAGGGTCACGCTGCTGTTCATCGACGTCACATACTACAACGAGACTGTCGCGGAGCTGATCTCGCCGACCTACCTCAGAGGGAAGCTCGGACTGCGGGACGGCGACCTCGTGTCCTTCAGCGTCGACGTGCCCAACCCTCGCCAAGGAAGGCGGTGACTGAGCACTCGTCCCCGTCCTTCAGGCCCAGGGACCTCCTCAGGTTGACAGGGGAGATCACCTCGAGAACCGAGCTGTCGTAGTGCGTCCTCTCTATAGCGAGGATGGCAGCGGCGTGCTTCCCCGCTATCCTGGCTCTGAAGCACTTCACCGGCCCGTAGGACCTCTTCCCGTCGCTGAACCCGGGCACCTCGATCCCCTTCATGAGGTCGAGGCGGCGCCGCTGCTCTATCATGGCTTCGGTGGTGAGGCGGAGGTTCAGGGTCCCGGGGAAGGGTTCGAACCCCAGCGCTTTCACGAAGTTCGCCGCGTAGCCCTTTAGAGAGACGTAGTACCTCCCCTCGTTCAGGCCGGTGAACAGGGCCCCCCTGAAGGTCAGCTCGTTCTTGCCGCGCTCGAGGTTGGCGTTGGCGTCTGCGAGGAAGGCTTCCACTGCGTCCAGCCCGCTGTCAGTCAGCCGGACCGCGAGCCCGCGGCCCGAGCGCGCCCTTTCGACGAGGCCAGCCCCTTCGAGCTCGGCGAGCCGGAGCGACGCAGCCTGCTGACTGAGCTCGAGGGAGGCCCCAAGGGCTTTGGTCGAGATGGTCGCATAGGAGCGCACGGCCCCCAGCCTGACCAGGTTCAGGAGGGTGGTCATCCTCTCGGCCTTGGCCTTCGTGCCGCTCTTCGACATCTACAAATAAACTGGTAGCTACCAAATCGTTATAAGAATACCGGAATCGGCGACAATCGTGGCTGGCAACTTCCGCGGCCGACTGGACACGGCTGCGATAGCTGGGAGCGCGGTGTTCAGCGCCCTGGCCCTGGTCCTGGCCGGGGCTTCTCAGGCTGTGGGCCTCAACTTCCCGCTCATCCCATATCTCCAGTTCGACGTCGGAGAGGTCGCGATAATCCTGGCATTCTTCATCTTCGGACCGGTCCCCGCCCTCGTTTCGTCCTTCGTGGAGTTCGCAGGACTGATGGCGTTCGGCCAGCAGATCCCCATCGGCCCGCTCCTGAAGCTGTTCGCCCTCGTGTCTACCGTGGCCGGCCTCTGGCTCGGAGCCAGGCTCGCATCGAGGGCAGGCTGGGGGGGCTTGGGCAGACTGGTCGGGAGCAGCTGCTCGATCGGCGCCCTGGTCAGGGCCGCACTGATGACGGTTCCTAACTACTACCTGCTCATGTTCATCTACGGCCTCGGCGGGACCGTCTCCTACTACGACCTGGCGCGGACGTTCTCTGCAGTCGGCGTCGGCCTCTCCGCCTCCAACGCGCTGTTTCTCATACTGGCGTTCACTGCGGTCTTCAACGCAATCCAGCTCGTCCTTGTGACAGGGATTTCCTACATGGTCCTGAGGGTCCCTGTCGTGAACCAGCTCAGGGTCGGAGGGAGGCTCCCCTGGTTCACGTCTGTCCTCGGCGAAAACAGGAAAACGGCCGGAGAGCCGCTCCGCTGAAAGCCCCGCGGTGCTTCTTGGTCGTTGAAACCGCAGGCAGTTGGATAGGCGGTCGACCAGGCGTTGTCAGACATCCTCGAGGTCAAGGGCCTCAGCTTCAGGTACCCTGACTCCACGAGGCGGGCCGTGGCCGACTTCGACCTCTCCGTCCCTCAGGGGGAGATCGTGGTGCTCGCCGGACCCTCCGGGTGCGGCAAGTCGACGCTGCTGAGGGCGGTCAACGGACTGGTCCCGCACATGTACAGCGGGGAGTACGGAGGCGAAGTGAAGGTGGGGGGCGTCGCGGTCAAGGACTCCAGCATGCGCGATCTCGCGCAGAGGGTCGGGTTCCTGTTCCAGAATCCCGAGAACCAGATATTCATGTTCACAGTCGAGCGGGACGTCGCCTTCGGTTTGGAGAACCTGGGGGTGCCCAGGGAGGAGATGCGGACGAGGGTCGATGAAGCGATGCGACTTCTCGACATATCGGACCTGGCGCAGCGCGCCCCCCACGAGCTCTCCGACGGCCAGAAGCAGAGGGTGGCCCTGGCAGGGGTCCTGGCGATGAGGCCTCAACTGGTCATCCTTGACGAGCCCACCTCCCTGCTGGACCCGAAGACAGCCGCAGAGCTGGTGGCGCTGGTGGCCAGGCTCAGGAGAGAGCTGGGCACGACCTTCGTCGTGGTGGAGCACAGGCTGGACCTCCTGGTGAAGGTCGCCGACAGGCTGGTAGTGATGAACGAGGGGAGGAAGGTCATGGAGGGAACCCCCAGGGACGTGCTGTTCAGGGACGAGGCCGAGTCATACGGAGTGGCGGTCCCTGCCATCACGCAGGTCCAGAAGATGCTTGCCAAGGACAGGCTGGTCCCGACGAGCGGGCTGATGACCCCGGCCGAGCTCGCCGCGGCCGTGGGGGGCGGCAGCAGATGATCGAGCTACGGAACGTGACCTTCGTCCATCAGAACGGGGTGAAGGCGCTTGACGGGGTCAGCCTGAAGATCGACTCCGGAGAGACGGTCGCCGTAGTCGGCGAAAACGGCGCGGGGAAGACGACGCTAGTGAAGCACGTCACAGGGCTGCTCAAGCCCGCGTCCGGGGACGTACTCGTGGACGGCCAGAGCACTTCGACGACGAGCACGGCCAGAATATCACGCAAGGTGGGCGTCGCGTTCCAGAACCCCGACCACCAGCTCTTCTCTGAGAGCGTCGAGGAGGAGATGGCGTTCGCCCTGCGCAACTTCGGCTTCGCCCCCCAGCTCGTTGAGGAGAGGGTGAAGTGGGGCCTTGAGCTGTTCGGCCTTGAGGAATACAGGAAGTCGTCCCCGCTTGTCCTGAGCGGAGGCGAGAAGAAGAGGCTGACGCTGGCATGCATCCTCGCCTGGGACCCCGAGGTCGTCATCCTGGACGAGCCGACAGTGGGGCAGGACTCAATCCAGAAGGAGAGGCTCGCTGAGACGATCAAGATGCTCAGCTCGGCCGGGAAGACCGTCGTCGTGGTGTCGCACGACATCGAGTTCCTCTGGCCGATCCAGCCCAGGGTGGTCGTGATGAAGGCCGGGAGGATCGTGGGGGACGGCCCGGCAGCCACGCTCATGCAGGACCGGGAACTGCTCGACTCGGCGAGGGTCGTCCAGCCCCAGCTCGTGTCCCTGCACCAACAGCTGACGAAGAGGCCGGAGCGCCCGTTCACAGACGCTCTCGAGGCGAGGCGGTGGCTGGAGAGGGGGAAGAGAACACCATGATGTGGCTCAGCGGCGGGTTCGTCTTCCGGCGGGGCACGTCTCGCTATCACAGACTGGACCCGCGCGTCAAGCTCCTGATCTCCGTGCTGATGTTCGTCACGACTCTGATCGTGCGGTCGCTCTACGAGCTGGCCTTCGTCCTGGCTTTCATGGTCGCGGTGGCGGCGGTAGCCACCGTCCTCAGGCGGGTCCTCCGGACTATGATGCTGACGGCCCTCTTCTCCGCCTTCATCTTCGCGGTGAACTTCATCGTCACAGGGAACCTCGAGATGTCGCTCCTCTACTCCCTCAGGTTCGTCGCCATCGTCGTGTCGACCAGCCTCTTCTTCATCACGACGTCCCCGGACGAACTCGAGCAGGTCATGAAGACGTTCAGACTCCCCCGCGACGTCGTCTTCGCGTTCGTGACCGCGGTCAGGTTCATACCGGTGATGCTGCTCGACACGATACAGATCATGGATGCCCAAAAGTCGCGGGGGCTGGAGCTCGAGAAGGGCAACATCTTCAGGAGAGTCAGGAACATGATCCCGATCCTGATCCCGCTCGTGGTGAACTCGGTCGTCCGGAGCGGCGAGCTGGCCGAGGCGATGGAGTCGAGGGCTTACGGCGCCGTGCCCCAGCCGACGTCCCTCGTGGAATACAGGTCGAGCTTGGCCGACAAGGCGGTCGCAGCCGCAGCCGTCGTCACCTTCGCGCTCGTCGCCTACTCCTTTTATTACGTCCTCCCGGTTCACTTTCCGTGATACCCGCGCGGGTCGTGGCCGACGAAAGGGAGAAGGCGAGCGGGGTCCCTGAGGAGCTCTCAAAGCTGAACGTGAGGGTCTACTTCAGCAGGCTCCCGGTGGCAGACTACGTGCTCAACCCTGAACTGGCTGTGGAGAGGAAGTCTGTGAAGGACCTGGTGTCCTCGGTCTACGACTCGAGGCTCTTCTACCAGGCCGCGAAGCTCTCCGCGGCGTACGCCAAGCCGTTCCTCCTTGTGGAGGGCGACTCCAAGGAGGTGGAGTCGCTGGCCAAGAACCTGAAATCGTTCTACGGTGCCATAGCCAACGTCACGCTTGCGTATGGCCTGAGGGTGCTCTACACCGCGAACGCGAAGGAGACAGCCATGGCGATAGCTGAGCTGCTCGTCCACGCCAGGGCGAAACCCCTCGCGAGGATGCCGTCCGAGCTCCCGCCGAAGTCCAAGAGCGTGCCGCAGCAGCAGCTCTATCTCATCTCGTCAATGCCGGGCATAGGGAGGAAGCTCGCCGAGAAGCTGCTGTCGAAGTACGGGACCCCGAGGAGGGTCATGAGCCTGACAGCCGGGGAGCTCGCCATGACCCAGGGGATAGGGTGGAAGAAGGCGCAGAAGATCAAGGAGGTGATGGACGCAACATTCACAAGGCGTCAGGAATCGGGGGGTCAGTCGAGGCTGGAAGCGGAATGAAGGTGGCTGTTCTCGGAGGGACGGGGAAGATGGGGAGGGCGCTGGCTTCGAGGCTCGCGGAGAGCAACAGCGTGATCATCGGATCGAGGGACCCCGCAAGGGCCAGGGAGGCGGCGAAAGGAATCCCGGGCGCATCCGGGGCTGACTATGCGGAGGCATCCAGGACAGCGGACGTGGTGGTTGTGGCCGTCCCTGACTCGGCCGTGGCGACGATCGCACCCCTCGCGAAGCATCTCTCCGGCAAGCTCGTCGTCTCGGTGGTGAACCCGCTCAGGTCTGAGGGCGGCATCCTGTACTTCGGGAGGAAGGCGGGCTCGGCTGCCGAGGAGCTCGCGGAGCTCCTTCCTGAGAGCAGGGTGAGCACAGCCTTCAACAACATCCCCGCTGGGTTCCTGCTGAAGGACGAGGTCGTCCCGATCGACGTCCTGGTCGCAGCGGACTCGAAGGAGACGTACGAGGAGACAGCCAAGCTCGTCAGGGAGATCAAGAACCTGAGGCCCCTGTATGCGGGTCCGCTTTCGCAGGCTGCCATTGTGGAGACGATAACGGCTCTCGTCCTCAACCTGGCGAGCCTGAACGGCACGGGGAGCCTGGCGACGAGGTTCGTCTCGCGGAAGGGGTGACCTGGGCCTGAAGTTCGGATATATCCTGCCGAACTACGGTGACAAGATCAAGCCGGAGCAGCTCCTCGAGATATCCCAAGCATGCGAAGAGCTCGGGTTCGATTCGGTGTGGGCGACCGACCACGTCGTGATGCCGGCGGAGCTCAGGGAGCCCTACGGCGAGCTCCTGGAGCCGCTCACCACCCTCGCCTACGTCGCCTCCCGGACCGACAAGCTCAGGGTGGGCACGTCCTCCATCGTCCTCGCGCAGAGGAACCCTGTCGTAGTGGCGAAGCAGGCGGCGACCCTCGACGTATTCTCAAAGGGGAGGGTGATACTGGGCTTCGGGGTCGGCTGGGTCGAAAAGGAGTTCGGCTTCCTGAACGCAGACTTCGGCAGGAGGGGGAAGGTGCTGGACGAGAGCGTCAGGCTCCTGAAGGCGCTCTGGAAGGACGAACTCGTCAACTTCGACGGGGAGTTCTTCCACGTCAACGACGCGCTGTTCTTTCCCAAGCCGACAGCGAGGGACATCCCCGTGTGGATCGGAGGGAACGGGCCCCTGGCGGTAAGGAGGACGGCCAGGCTAGGCGACGGCTGGCACCCGGTAGGTCTCCCTGTCGATGATTTCAGCCGCGGGGCGGAGGAGCTCAGGCGGTCGGGGAGGAAGATAACCCTCTCCGTCAGGATGACGACTGACCTCGGGAAGAAGCGGGAGCCATACATCGGGGCCAACAACGAGAAGAGAGTGGCCGTTTCCGGGAGCCCCAGCGAGATAAGGAAGGAGATCGACGCCTATGCAAAGGCGGGGCTGGAGTACTACTGCGCGTCCATCAGCCATCCTGAGGCGGCCGAGATAGTCACAGACCTGAGGAGGTTCTCGTCCGAAGTGATGAGGTCATACGCCTAGGTGCCCGGGTAGGTCGTCATGCCGTCCCGCCACCCCGCATAGAGCAGCGGCTTGTACGCCGAGTAGTCCCAGAAGTCGGTGAACGCGCCCCCCGAGTACGCTGCTTCCACCTTCGAGACGAGAAGGAGGTGGTCCCCCGTCCTCTTCTTCGCGACGAGCCTGCATTCGAGCGTGGCAGCTGCGTCCCTGATCGCCGGGACCTTCAGCTTCTGTCCTGCGACGTGCGCCAGCCCGGCGTCCGCAAGCTTGTCCTTCACGGCTGCCCCGCTCACGGTAGCGAGGCGGGCGAAGGCGTCGATGAGGCCCCTGTCGAGAAGAGAGAGGGAGAACGATCCGGCCTTCTGAGCCAGTTTGCATGTGAAACCTTCTGGGTTGCAGGCGACGACTACCATGGGGGGCGAATCGGACACCGAGGCGTAGGAGACCACAGGCATGGCCGAGACCCTCCCCCTGTACTGCGCGGCCATCACGAGCGGGACCTGGGGGTAGAACAGGCGATGGATGAGAGAAGGGCCTACCTTCATGAGGAGGGCAGGGCCTCCCCTGTTAGTTAAGCAGGATGTCAGGTGACGAGGAAGTTGGCCGTGAGGACGTCCCCCCACTCGTCGGCAAGGACAGCGGTGTAGACCCCAGGCGAGAGGGGGTTGCCGGACACGTCCCGGCCGAAGGCGAGGCTGCTCTGCAGCACCCAGAGCTGCGGGGTTCCGCCTATAGTCACCAGAGCTTCAGAGGAGTGGGCCCTCAGCAGGAAGTCAGACGGCGTCCCCGCCTGGGCCGGGCATGCCGCGTAGGGCCGGGGGACGCTGATCAGGGTGCCGAGGGTGTAGTTGTCCTGCGTGTAGTGGCCCCGCATCAGGCCCACCCCGATCGGCCAGCCCGAGGTGCAGATCTTCCCCCAGAGCTGCGCCTGGTCGAACGCCCAGGAGTCGCTCGCGTTGACCTGCTCGATCGAGGAGGAGCTGCTGTTGATCCACCCCGTCAGGAGGATGCCCCCGCCTGCGGGGACTGACGTGGCGTTGAGCTCGAGGTGCATCACGAATCCGAAGGGGGAGTCGTAGGAGACCGGGGACTGGAAGACGTCGTGGACCGGGTTGACGTATGGCGGGACGAAGATAGCGGCGAGGACAGTGATCACGACTGCGGCCAGGATCACAGACATGTTCCTGACGCTCTTCCGATAGGCAGCGTCGTCCTGGTCCATCCTGGAGACGAGCGGTCCGGGCGGGCACTTAAGCCGTTACTCTTTGTCGATGAACTCTTCGGCCTTCGGAGGCTCCGGCGGGAGCCCCTTCCTCTTCCTGATCTCCGTGACCAGCCCCCAGAGCATGTTCTGAGGGACCGCCTGCCATGTCTTGAAGTGGGTGTTCCAGACCGCCTTCCCGGCAGTGGCACCCCTCATCTTCTCGCTGAGATCGAAGGTCTCGGAAGCGGGTATCTCCCCTTCGACGACCGTCATGACCTCCTTCTGGTCGATCTTGACGAGCTTCCCCCTCTTCGCGCTGATCACGCCCGTGACAGCGCCGATGAGCTCTGAGGGTCCCTTGACCTCGATCCCGAGGATGGGCTCCAGAAGTGTGGGGTTGGCAGACAGCATTGCGCCCAGGATGGCCCTCCTGGACGCAGGCATGAGCTGGGCGTAGGTCCTGTGGGCCGGGTCCTCGTGCGGGACGAAGTTGGTCAGGGCCACCTTCACTCCCCTCGTGAACTCGTATGCAAGCGGGCCGTTCTTCATTATGTCGTCAAAGCCGGCCCTGATCGAGTCCATCGACTCCTGCAGGAACTGGACCCCCTTGGTGACCTCGGTGAGCACGTTCCCCCTTTCGTCTATGCCCTGGAAGTTCCTCGCCTGGTCAGGGTCCCAGCCGTGGTCGCGCAGGGTCTTGATGACCGTCTTCTTCTCGACGTTCTCGCCGATTGTTCCGTTGCGTATGAGCTCGATGACGTCGGCCTCCAGCGGCTCGACCTCGATGAAGATCTTGTTGTGCCTGTTGGGCGAGCGGGACATTATCGGCCCGGCGCGGGCCCTGATGGTCTCCCTGTAGTTGATGATCGGCGGGGACGTGATTATCTCCAGCCCCGCCTGCTGGATCTGGGTGGTGGCGATCTCGAGGTGCAGGACCCCCATGCCCGACATCAGCGTCTCTCCTGACTCCTGGTTGATCGTCACGACGAGGTTGGGGTCCTCTATGTTGAGCCTCCTCATGACCTCGACGAGCTTGGGGAGGTCCCTCGGGTGCTTCGCCTCCACGGCGACGGTGACTACAGGCTCGCTCACGTAGTGTATCGACTCGAACGGGGCGACCCCCTTCAGGTTCGAGATTGTCTCTCCCGAGCGGATGTCGAGCCCGAGGAGCGCGGGGATGTTGCCCGCAGGGAGAGAGTCGACGATCTCCCTTTGGAAACCCATGAATATCTGCACAGACTGGATCTTCCCCTCCCTCTTCGAGTTGAGGAGGTAGACAGGGTCGCCGTTTGTGACGCTGCCGGAGAACAGACGGCCGGTCGCGACGAGCCCTGCCGCTGGGTCGACGACCACGTTGGTCACCATCATGACGGTCGGGCCGTTCTCGTCGCACGCGAGGAGCGCCTTGCCCACGTCGCTGTTCAGGTCCCCCTGGGGCCAGATCTTGGGGATGCGGTAGGCCTGGGCCACGTGAGGCGGAGGATGATGCCTTACCACCATCCCGAGCAGGGCCTCGTGCAGCGGCAGCTTCTCGCCGAGCTGCTCCGGGGTCGAGGCGCTGTAGGCGTTATAGACATCCTTGAAAGTCATGCCTGTGGCTTTCAGCATATCGGCATTGAAGCCCCACTTGTCCTTTGAAGAGCCGAATGCAACTTGAGACTCTTGGAATGAGACCTTCCACTTCTCCTTGTATTCAGGTTCGGCGTACGTCGTGATCAGCCGGTTGAAGTCGAGAATTATGTTTGAGACCCACTGTTGCATCCTTTCTGGAGTGAGCCTGAGTTCCTTGATCAGCCGATCGACCTTGTTTATGTAGAGAACGGGGCGCACGCGTTCTTCTAGTGCCTGCCGTGTTACCGTCTCACTCTGGGTCAT
>DAIDAO010000024.1 GCA_027310575.1 bacterium
CGCCTCTCCCTCCCCCACGGGCCCGAGAAGAACTTCCCTATGACGTCAGCAAGCGAGTCCCCCTTCTCCAGGCTCACTATCGGGATCTGGGACGACGCCGGCTCCCCAAGGGCCTCGCCTGCCGGCTCCGGGGCCGGTTCCTTAGCAGATGCGTCTCTGCCCTGCCTCGGGAGCTTCGACGCGAGCTCCGGGACAAGGTCTATGGCCTCCCTGAGGTGCTCCGGGTCAGCCTCGACCTCTGCCTCGGCGGCGCCGATCTTCACTCTGATCTTGGTCAACGGAAGGGCCTGCGGCTCAGCCTACTGGAGCGCATTTAAGCCTAAAGTGGGAGGCGGAAGTCTTCCTTCACGGTGGTGAGGACGACATGGGAGTTGGTCCTCTCCACGAAGTGCATGGCGAGGAGCCCCTTGGTGAACCTGCTCAGCTCCTCCCTGTCTCTGCACTTCGATATGACGATGGCATCGATCTCTCCGGTCACATCGTAGACTGCGACAACGCCAGGGACCTTGGCGATTTCCTGCTCCATTTCCAGAAGCTTCCCTTTCGAGACGAGTATCTCCGTAACCACTGTGAGCTCGTAGCCGAGCTTCTGGAAGTCCACTAGCGTCGAGTGCCCCCTGATCACCCCGGCCTTCTCGAGGCGCGAGGCCCTCGTCGCGACCGTCGTCGTGGAGACATCCAGAGAGGAGGCCAGCTCCCTGTACGACATCCTCCCGTCGGCGAGGAGATTCCTCAGAATCTTCAGGTCGAGCTCGTCGATGGCCAGACGTCCAGAGCCCTGCCTCCCCCCACCGTCGCCTGCGCTACTTTTGTCCAGTACTTGGACGTCTTTCGCCAATTCTGTCCAGCCGACCCCCAGTGAGTCTTATATCGTTTACGGAATATTGCCTCCGAATTGACATACCAGCTGACTGAGAAGGGGGAACTGGTCAGGAAGGCGCTGACGGTCAGCGAGGTCATGGACAGGATCTACAAGGAAGGGATCAAGTTCGTCGACTTCCAGTTCACAGACGTCCCCGGCAGGCTCAGGCACGTGAGCATCCCAGCGGAGATGATGGCCGAGAAGATGTTCTCCGACGGCGTGGCGAAGCTCGACGGGTCGTCAGTGAAGGGTTTCGTGGAGATCAACGAGTCGGACATGATGCTGGTCCCCGACCCCTCGACGTTCGGGGTCATGCCCTGGACAGACGAGGGTATCAGGACCGCGCGGCTGATCTGCGACGTCCGCTCAGGGGACGGGGCGGGGAGGTTCAGCAGGGACCCGAGGAGGGTGGCGCAGAGGGCTGAGGAGACGATCAGGCAGGCAGGGTTCACAGACTCGCTCTGGGGGCCGGAGGTCGAGTTCTTCGTGTTCGATTCGGCGACCTGGGACGTGAACAACCCCTTCAGCTCTTCGTTCAAGATATCGTCCAGGGAGGCTGCCAACGAAGCGAGGGGGACGAACTTCCCTATTCGGTTCAAGGACGGATACTACCCGGCCCAGCCCGTGGACACGCTCAGCGAATTCCGCAGCGTCTGCGTGAACTATCTGAGGGAGGGGTTCGGGATATTCAGCAACGCGCACCACCACGAGGTCGCGACCGCCGGCCAGTGCGAGATCGACGTCTACAGAGACGAGCTCGTGACCATGGCGGACAGCGTGATGACCTACAAGTTCGTGACGAAGAACGTCGCGAGCAGGATGGGAATGATAGCGACGACGATGCCGAAGCCGATCTTTGGCGACAACGCTGTCGGGATGCACATACACTCCAGCCTGTGGAAGGGAGGGAGGAACGCCTTCTTCGACCCGGACGAGCCTTACGCTGAGCTGAGCCAGACCGCGAGATACTACATCGGGGGCATCATGGAGCACAGCCGGGCGCTCTGCGCAATAGTCGCCCCCACGACGAACTCGTACCACAGGCTCGTCCCCGGATACGAGGCGCCAGTCTACATCGCGTGGAGCAAGATGAACAGGTCGGCCAACGTCAGGATCCCTGCGTACGAGAAGGGGTCGGAGGGAGCGAAGCGGGTGGAGTTCAGGACCCCGGACCCCTCGTGCAACCCCTACCTCGCCTTCGCTGCAATCACGGCCGCGGGGCTCGACGGCGTGCGGAAGAAGACGGACCCGGGCAACCCCGTGGACCAGGACATCTACAAGCTCACCCCGGAGAAGCGCCGGGAGCTGAGAGTAGGCGAACTCCCCGGGAGCCTGAAGGAGGCTGTGGAGAGCCTTCAGAGCGACTCGGCATTCCTCGACGGAGTGTTCCCGAGCGACCTCGTAGAGGTGATGATGGAGCTCGAGATGGAATCATACAGGGCGGTGGCGGCAAGGCCCCACCCGTACGAGTTCTACATGTACTTCGATTTGTGACTCGAGTTAGGATCGGCGGGACTTGGACCACCGGTTGCGGTGGGGCCAGGGCTACGGTGGCACTTACGACGTAACCGGAGGAGCCGAACATGCGGGAGGCCGACTGGTAATGGACATGTTTGAAACGGGAAAGAACCCATTCACCAGCGGTATGGTCACGGAAGTCTCGCTCGCGATTCCGGCTTGAGGAGAGCAACTGCTGTCAGGTGGAACCTCACCGAGGATGTAGTAATCCAGAAAGAAGCTTGTCTGAAATGAGGCTCCATAGCCACTGGTTTCCATGGTGGCTGCATGCTCTTGGAAGACGAAACCCGAACCGTTGACCAGTTTGACCGCATTCGCGAACTGAGTGGTATTAGTGACTAGGAATGACAGTTCCTCCGCGCAGAGGAGCCTGCCCATCCTGTTGCAGGACTCGTACGATACTCCAAATGACGTCAAGCGCGCAGTGTTAGTCTGGCTGGAAACCCCGAAGAAATACCCAGCTCCCGCACCAACTAGAAGAGCAGCCACGGCTACTGCTGCGACTAATACTCGCCGCATGGGAACCGTGTGATAATCGTTCGCCTCGCCCATAAAGCTAGTTACCAGAATTGCCTAACGGTCCCAGACTGTTGTTATCCAGCAGTCAACTTCCAGAAGTACTTCGATCTGTAACCTCTCCAAAGCTGGGTCGGCGGGACTTGAACCGGCAATCATGGCGAGACTGGAAGCCCGTGACTGGGTACGGCATAGGCTTGGATATACATCTGCAAGAACCCGCGGTACGGAGATGTCGGTGTGTCTAGGATTAACGTGAGGACACTCCTGTCCCCGCCATAGGTCACCCCGGAACTCACGGTCAGTGGCAGACCGGGGCTGATGCTGGATATGCTGAACCCTCCGCCTCTCGTCCCGATGTATGTAATGTTCATCAATCCCGTATAGTTGAACAACTGGCCGGCGTCGATGTAGAGTGTTGTATTGTGCCCCGAGTGGTAGAGGAGGCCAATATCCCATATCGTGTAGTAGCCTCTTGCGTCAAGGCTCCCGTTTACATGGGAGTACAGCGTCATTGCATAATAGACACCGAAAATCTCGCTGTCCGGCACCATTGAGCTCAGGGCCGAAATCTGTAGCCCCTGAGAGGACACCGTCTGACTCAAGCCAGACACCTTAGCGCCCAAGGCGGCGTATCCATACTCGAACCCCGCTCCCGCGCCGATCAGCAGAGCGACCGCTACTGCTGCGACGACAACAGCCCCCCGCATGGGAATCGCATACCAAAGTCCTCGTGTAGCCCATAAAGTTGGTTACCAGAACCGCCCAGCGGTCGCAGTCTGCTCACATCCGACAGTAGGCCTTCGGAAACACTTCGGCCCGTGAGACAGCCGATCTCTTTCGAGGCCGGCGGGCGTTCGGGGGTCAGTCGCAAACCTGCGCCCGGAACAGGGCTGACGCCCCGGAAAGACTTTCAATGGCCGTGAAGGGCGACCTGCGCGTGAAGTCCACCAAACCTGGAACCGGCGCCTCGCGGGACGAGAAAGCAGGGAACCTGGCGCTGAACTACCCGATGGTCATGATGGCCTCGTTCTCGGAGGCATTCGCCGGCCTGGCGTCTGGGATGGCCCAGGCAGTCGTCGCTGGGACAGAAGCGGTCGCACAGGGTCTGACGGACGCGCTCTCTGACGGTCAGGGCAAGACGCGAAAGAAGGTCAAGGTCCCTTCCGCAGCGGACGCAGGCGCAGAAGCGTCGAAGAAGACGAGAGAGGCGTTCGACGAGATGAGGACTGAGATGAGGCAGGAGTTCGGGAAGGACAAGCGTTCATTCCAGCAGTTCGTCAGGAACCCGGCGTTCGACGAGGGGATCAGGATCGTCGAGGCGTACGACTTCGGAATCCCGAAGTTCACGGAGACCCTCAGCGACGCCGACCTCGAGTCGTACATCGTCCTGCTGAAGAAGGAGGACCCCAAGTTCGGCGAGATGCTCCAGAAGCTCTCGCATTGGCAGGAGACCGTGCCGCCGTTCAAGAAAGGCAGAACCGGATAGACGCAGAGAAGTCGCGGCTAGACGACCAGCTTCAGGAAGTCTGCGAACGCATACGCAGGGACGACGAGGTAGATCAGCTCGTGGTGCAGGAAGCCCCAGCGCCCTCCCCCCCTGACGTAGTCGATCGTGAGGTCCAGCACCAGGCAGCTCGCCGCAATCAGGACGCTGCTCACGATGCCTGTCCAGAAGAGACCCCAGACTATGGTGATGTACCCAGCCAAAAACATCGCAGCCAGGGCGACGTACACGGTCGGGAAGACATAGAACAGGACGTGCCTGTGGTGGACCCTCCACCTCCCCAGGAAGAAGGGCATCGCGACGCCCCTCCTGAACATGGTGTTCCCGAACTTGTTCAGCAGAAACGCTACCGCCAGCGTGGCGACGAACCCGATTAGTGCACCGAAGTAGACATTCCCGTCGAATGGAAGATACATGCTTCCCACCGGATGCCCTCACCCCTTCTCCCTCCCGAGATTAAAAAGCAATCAGGTAGATTCTATCTCGCAGCGACCAGATGAAGCATCACCGCTTCAGCCTGCGTTTCAAAGCGTAGATTCTTATCCGCCGATGCGTTCGTCCCCACGATGAAGCGAAACAGAGGCTTTCGGAGGCGGACTGCGTGAGCACGGCTCAGGTGACAGAGAAGGCGAAGCAGACCCTGAAGTCGATGAGGGAGCTGCTGGAGAAGGCAGAAGAATCCACCAACAAGGCGCTGGAGAAGGCGGCGCCGACGGTGCAGAAGTCGATCGACTCTTCGCTGGAGGCGGCTGCGAAGGGGTTCAACGCCACCCTGAAGTCGATAGACGGAGCGACCTTGGAGGACCAGGTGAAGCTGCTGCAGGTCTACAGGAAGTTCCTCGGCGGCCAGGCAGACTTCGTCGACGGCAGAATCAGGACCCTGGAAGAGAAGGCCAAGTCGAAGAAGCAGTGACAGCCCTCAGGAGGGCTGGTCTCCCCCGGCCCGTGAGGTCTTGCCCAGGGCCGCATCCAGCCTTTGCCTCAGCACGCGCGCGACAGTGGCACCGTCCGCCTTCCCTCTCAGCTCACGCATCGCCTCCCCCATCAACTGCGAGAACGCACCCTCCCCCTTCTCCTGGATCAGATTCGCCTCGGCACCGACGATCCTGTCAACCGTAGCTGCGACCTGCGTCTCGTCCAGGGCCACGAGCCCGAGCTCGCCGATGGCCTCGCTCACCGAGACCCCCCTGCGGCCGACCACTCCGAGGATGGCTGGGACCGCCTCCTTTGCCACGCGGCCAGCGTCCACAGCCTTCAGCGCTTCGACGATCACCTGTGGCGAGTAACCCCGCTCGGGCACCTCCTCCCTCGCCAGCCTGACTGGGAGGTCGACGAGCGCGGATGCTATGAACGACGGCTCGAGCCTGAGCGAGTGCGCCAGCCGTTCGAACTCTTCAGGGTCTCCGGAGTCGTATACCTTGAGCGCGAGGTCCGCGCTCAGGGAGTACTTCCCTTTCAGGCGCCCGACTAGCGTGGACCAGTCCTCGGGCATCTGGTCGAGGACCTTCTTCCAGAGCCCTTCAGCCACCTTTATGGTGGGTATGTCGGTCTCCGGATACATCCTCTGGGAGCCGGCGCGCGGGCGCATGTAGCGGGTCTCCCCTGCGTCCGTTGCTGCCCTCGTCTCGGCGGGCACCCCCTTGACCGCGCCCTCCAACCGCGACATGAGCAGCGGGATGACCCTTTCGACCACTTCTTGAGGCCCGGCAACGAGGACGAGCCCGTCGCCCTCCCCGCACCGCATCTCCTTCCTGAGTTCCGATGCCTCGCTCTCGGCTACGCCCTGCCTGGCGAACTCGTCCGAGTGTATCACACCGCCGAGCGAGTTGGCCCTTGCGACTTCGGCTATCTCCTTCCCGAGCCTCATGCCCGGCTCCGGCTCCCACCCGAGAAGCCCCCCGAGCCCTTCCGCTGCTATGCAGCCGACCCTGCCTCCCACGCCGAGCGGCCTGCGCAGCGCAGCCGAGGATGTCCGGGCGAATACCGCGGTGACGTCCCCCGTCCTGCACCTGACCCGCCGGACACCGCTTTCCTTCAGCCTCGCCGCGACCTGGACGAGCGCGCGCTGGCGCTTCCCCTCGTATTCCACGACCTTCGGGAGGAGGTTCAGCTTCTGGACCCCCTTCACCTCCACCACGGCCCCTCCGCTCAGGGAGACGTTCAAGTCCTGGCGGATCGTCCCGAGGCCCCTGGCGACACGCCCGGTCGACCTCAGCGCCCTCCCAAGATGCAGGGCGACCCTCCCCACGAACTCCGGGTCCCCTTTCACAGGTTCCAGCGCGACTTCCACGAGCGCCACCCCCATCCTGTCGAGCGCGAACCGGCGCGAAGCTGCGTCCTCGCCCAGGATGCGCGCGGCGTCCTCTTCGAGCGTCACCGACTGGACGCCGACCCTCGAGCCGTCGATGCTGAACGACCCTCCTAGGCCGACCACGGCTGTCCTCTGGAACCCGCCTGTGTTCGAGCCGTCGATCACTATCTTCCGCATGACGTGCACTTCGTCGACCAGGTTCGAGTCAATCGTGGCTGCGGCCAGCATGGACGCCTCGAGCGCCTCCTTGCTGATCGGATGCGGCGGCTCCTCGTCGGCTTCCACCAGGCAGGACGACTCCGGGTTCCAGAAGTACATGTTCGACCTGCCCTTCGCGAACTCGAAGACGGCTGCCGGGTCAAACCTCCCCGTTTCGCTCTGTGCAGGGCGGAGCCGTCTTTCGAAGTGGTATGGGAACTCCTCGGACTTCGCTGGCGGGCAGGCGCAGAAGAGCTTGGTGGAGCACGCCAGCTGCTGGTGGATTTCCAGCCCGACAAGGAGCCCGTCTTCGCCGCCCATTCAACTCACCCTGTCTACGAAGGGAACGTGCGGGGGGTGGTCTCCCCGGCTACGTTCGCGGACATCAGCTCCCTTGCCCTGGCGCCAGACGCCCCGGTCCCGATGACCCACATCGCCTTCGCCAAGGCCGTCTCAGACAGCATGTCGTCCAGAGGCAGCACGCCTGCATGGATGAGGTCCCTCCCGGTGTCGTAGACGTTCAGGTTCACCCTCCCTTCGATGCACTGCGACGTCATGCAGGCCAGCCCCCCTGCTTTCACGAACGCGGCCAGCTCCTTCGTCAACTCCTTGCTCACATGCCCCAGCCCCGTCCCCTCGATCACCAGCGCCTTCGCCCCCGCCCTGCGTGCTGCCCTGATGGCGCCCGCTGGCATCGACGGATAGAACTTGATCAGGGCGGCCCTGCCGTCGAACCGAGGACGGGGCCTGAACGCCCCTCCGCGCGCCGGCAGCCCTTCGGACACGTATTCCAGACCCGACCGCCCCCAGACTGCTGCGAGCGGCACATCGACAGACACGAACGCGTCCCGCCGGCTGGTGTGGTTCTTCCGTACTCTGGTCCCCCTATGGAACGCGATCTTGTCGTCGCTCTCCCCAAGGTGCATGGCCACGTAGACCCCGGAGAACCTGGCCGTACCCGCCACGCTCACGGCCGCGATGAGGTTCAGCGACGAGTCAGAGGAGGGCCTGTCCGAGGACCTCTGCGCGCCCACGAGCACCACTGGCACGGGGACCCCTGCCAGGGCGAAACTCAGCGCAGCCGCAGTGTATCCCAGCGTGTCCGTCCCGTGCGCTACCACGACTCCGTCGAACCCCTCCTTGACCGCTTTGGCGACCCTCCGGGCGAGCCTTGACCAGTGCTTGGGGGTTATGTTCTCGCTGAATATGTCGAACATTATTTCGGGGTGCACCTGAGCGATCCCGGAGAGCTCGGGGACGAGTGAGTACAGCTCCGCGGCCGTTATCGCAGGCCCCACAGCGCCGGTGCGGTAGTCGATCCTGCTGGCTATCGTGCCCCCTGTGCCGATGATCAGCACCCTTGGCAGTCCCTTCGCGGGCTTCGGAGGCGCGGGCGGGGAGAAGGATGGCTTCTCGCCCTTCGCCACCACCCTGACCCCCTTGAGCCCCGAAACGCGGAGACCCACGTTGTATCCGGAGCGGAGCTTCAGCACGAGGTGATCACCGTCTCCGTAGAGGTAGCGGGGGACGAGGGTCCCTGTGACCTCGCCCCAGGGGGTCTTGGCTTCTAGGACATCCCCGATTGCGGCCCCTGCTTCCTTGAGAGACTTCAGGGCATCTCCTCCGTATCCCGAGAGGTCGCCCATGCGACTGGAGCGGCGCCGGTTCGGTCTTAAAGGCTCTGGGCGCGCCTGCGGTTCGGCCCTCGCCTCCCCCAGAGACAGCGCGGTCACGGCGAGAAAGGTTAATGCGATTGGCGCAGGGAGCCGTGCGAATCAACTCAGGGTGGACTATGGATGACAGATGAGAGAATGCCGTCGGTGGAGGCGAGCGGGCTCAGGAGGGAGTTCAAGGCGAAGGATGCGCCAGTGGTGGCGCTGGACGGCGTCACCCTCAAGGTCGGCCAGGGGGAGGTCTTCGGCGTCCTGGGGCCCAACGGCGCAGGGAAGACCACGATGATCAGGATCCTCTCGACCCTCCTGCTCCCCACCGGGGGGTGGGCGAAGGTGATGGGGCACGACGTCGAGCACGAGCCCGAGAAGGTCCGGAAGGTCATCAACATGGCGAGCGGGGCAGAGAAGGCGGGTTACGACTTCATCAGCGCGAAGCGGAACCTCTGGTTCTTCTCGCAGCTCTACGGGATCCCGAGCGAGAAGGCCGAGAAGAAGATAGCGGAGCTGAGCGAGACGCTCGGGCTCACCAAGTACCTGGACAGGAAGTTCTACGCCCTCTCGACCGGCTACAGGCAGAGGGCGACGATCGCCAGGGCGTTCGTCAACGATCCCAGGGTGGTCTTCCTGGACGAGCCGACGATCGGCCTCGACGTGATGACGGCCAGGAGCATCAGGGAGTTCCTCCAGGGAGAGGCCAGGCGGAACGGGAGGACCATAATCCTCGCCTCGCACAACATGGCGGAGGTGGACGCGATATGCGACAGGGTCGCCATAATCGACAAGGGGAGGATACTCGCCGAGGGCACGCCCGAGGAGCTCAAGCGCTCGCTGGGTGTGCCGGCGCTCGTCATGGAGGTATCCCCGCCGAGGGAAGGATTCGAGACGCTCAGCAGGATCGCTGGGGTGAAGGGGTTCACCTCGTCGACCGAGGAGGAGAGGGGCCTGTGCACCGTGCAGGTGGTGGTGGAGAACGACGCGGCCGCGCGCGCGGCAGAGGACGCGATCAGGAGCGAGGGGCTGAAGGTGGTCGCCTCGTGGAGGAAGCAGGCGACGCTGGAAGAGGTGTTCGTCGCGCTGGTCGGCCAGGGCTTCAAGGAGAGGGAGGAAGAAGGTGCAGGTTAGCCCGTGGGTCAGGACGATGAAGGCGAGGGCCCTCGTCCGGCTCTGGAGCATCTTCGGGGAGCCGCTCTGGATCGTGGTGAGCATGGGGTTTCCTGTCCTTTCGTCCCTAGCCTTCTTCCTGCTCTACTACAGCATGGGGGCGGTCAGCTACGTCGGCTTCGCGGTGCTCGGCGGGGTGATGGTCTCCTTCTGGGGGAACGTCCTCTGGTCCATGGCGAGCCAGTTCAACTGGGACAAGCAGGAGGGCCTCTTCGAGATCTATCTCACTTCTCCCGCGTCGATCAGCGCCATCCTCATCGGGATGTCAGTCGGGGGGATCATAGGGACCCTCCCCTCGGCCGCTATCGTGACCGCCTTTGGCTGGACCCTGATCTCCGTGCTGCAACTCCCAGTCCCAGTGGTCGGGTCGTGGCTGGCGGTGGCGCTGACCTTCGCGCTCACCCTCGCCTCGCTCTACGCCATGGGGATGACCCTCTCTTCGCTGTACCTGGTCTACGGGAGAGAGGCCGAGTCCATGAACAACGTGCTGCAGGAACCCGTCTCCCTGCTGTCTGGGATGTACTTCCCGTCGGTTGGGACCTTCTCCCCCTTCCCCTCCGCCGTCCAGATAGTCGCGTCGCTCATCCCGCTGACCATAGGGATGAACGCGCTGCGGCTCGCCCTCTTCTCTACCCCTGGGGCCGACACCCTGGCGCTTGTCTTCCCCAGCCTGGCGATCCTGGCCGCGATGGCGGTGGTCTTCATGGCGGTCTCGGCTTACTCCCTGAAGGCGTTGGAGTACAAGGGGAGGAAGGACGGGACGATCTCGGTGAGGATCAGATGATCAGCGTCAGGTCCCTCATGGCTTCGGCCTGGATGGGGATCCAGCACGACCTCGCATGGACCACTCCACTCGCCTCCCTTTTGCTGCAGGTCGTCGCCCCCTTCGCATCTGCCATGTCTGTCAGCATCATCTACTGGTTCGGGACCCGCTTCTCCCCTGCTCTTACCTTCGACGCGGCGCGCCTGGCCTTCGTGATGGTCGGCTCGACCCTCTACGCCCACGTCGCGGCCTACGCCTGGGTCCCGACTGTTGCGATAGCTGAAGGGAAGAACCTCGCGGTGTTCCCGCACATCTATCTCACGTCCAGGTCGACCGCGGTCTACGTCACCGGGCGCATGTTCTCGGCCTTCGCCATATCCGTCGCGACTTCGATGATGGCCCTCGCGACCGCATACTACGTGCTGGGGAGCATGCTGCACGCCGCGATACCCCTCGTGGTGAACCCCGGTTCCGTGGCTCTCCTCGCGGTCGCCCTGCTGGCGAACCTCCCGGGAGCCCTGGCTCTGGGCTACCTTCTGGGGGCCTACTCTCTCTACGCCAGCAAGTTCGAGTGGTCCCTCCCGGGCTACGTCGCGGGCCTCCTGATGGTCTTCTCCGGGGCCCTGTTCTCCACCTCGATCCTGCCCTGGCCCCTCTCGACCGCGGCCGACTACCTCCCTTACACCCAGTTCATAGCTGCGGCGCGTTCGGCCATAGTCCCCGGGACCGGGGTGGACTACTGGGCGTCGATAGTCTTCAGCCTGATCGGGGGGCTGCTGCTGATGGGCTTCAGCCTCTGGGTCTACCTGGCAGCAGAGCGTAGGGCACGGAGGGACGGGGTCCTTGACCGGCGCCTCGCCTAGCCGAGCGGCTTGGACATGTATGGGCCATCGCGCTCGTAACCCAGCCTCCTGTAGTAGTTCCTGGTCCCCACCGCGCTGGTGACCAGGAGCTTGCGGACGCCGAGCCCCCTCGCCGCCTCCTCCATGCGGGCCATGAGCGACCCGCCAAGCCCCCTGTGCTGCCACGCCTCGTGGTCCCGCGCGCCGACCCTCACGGTCCTCCCGTAGGTCCTGAGCTCCCTCACGACAGCGGCTCCCTCCATCTCTGGCCTGTGCGCTTCTTCTGACGGGAGGCGCATCCTGACGAACGCAGCGATGATCCCCGACCTAGCGAGCTCGAACGAGCCGAAGACTTCGGTGCCCCCGGACGCAGCGTATCTCGTCTCCCTGTATTCTAGGGCATCATCCGGATCCATAGAGTCCGGCGCTCTGAGCACGACTTCCCTGCAGCGGATGCATTGGCACGGGATGCCTTTCTCTGCGGCCCGCTCCAGCACGAGCTGCCTCAGGTTCCCGTTCTTCACCCCGCCTTCGATCTCCTTGGCTGGGATCTCCCTCTGGATGCGCATTATGCGGTGCCACCGGGGGACGAACCGCTTCATCTCGCTGAGCAGCTCCACCACAGTCTCCAGGTCGTACGGCCTGTAGAGCCCAGCCTCTGACTGCCGGGCGAGCGCGGTGCCGGGGACCACCAGGGTGGGGTACATCTTCGACATGTCAGGCCGAAAGTCATCGTCCTCGAATATCCGGCGCAGGTCCTCAAGGTCTTCGTCGGGTGTGGCTCCGGGGAGCCCAGGCATCATGTGCGCGGTCACCTTGAGCCCGGCGTCGCGAGCGACCCGGAAGGCGGAGACCGTGTCCTCGACCGTGTGCCCCCGGTTGCTCTTCGCAAGCACCTCGTCCCGCAGGCTCTGCACGCCGATCTCGAGCCGCGTTATCCCGTACGACAGCATGAGGTCGATGTCCCGCGGACTGCACCAGTCGGGCTTCGACTCCAGGGTCAGGCCCACGCACCGGCTGGCTGCCGCTTCGTTCAGGGACTGCGCCTCCGCCAGTCCTGGGGAGACCGAGCCGTTGAGCCCGTCGTAGACCCCCTTCACGAAAGAAGCCTGGTAGTCTTCGGGGACCGCGATGAACGTCCCCCCTTCGATTATCGTTTCGACCTTGCCGACGCCGTGCCCGTTCGCCTCGTACTTCTCGAGGCACTTCCTCACCTGCAGGTAGGGGTCGAATTCGGCTGCGAGCGCGGATTTCATCCCTGGGCTTTCGGGGAGGTACGACTGGGGCGTCCCGACTCGGGGCCCGCCTGGGCAGAAGACGCACGTCCCGTGTGGGCACGAGAACGGGGCTGAGAAGGCGGTGACGACGACGATCCCAGACGCGCTCCTCCGGGGATGAACGCGGAGCATCTCGTCGAACCTGGGCCTTGCTTCGACGGGCAGGGCCCGCAGGATCTCAGAGTTCGTGACGTACCTGTCGAGCAGATACTCCTTCGCGGCCCGCTTCTTCAGCTTCTCAAGCTGGAGCCTGGAACCCACCTTCCCGTGGGCTACCTGCGACGAGATGAAGGCGACGGCGGCCTGTGATCTGTCGACGGCTTGCTCTGTCACCTGCGCATCCAGTTCTGGCCTGGCTTGCGCTTCAGAGTAAAGCGTTTCTCATAGGTCCGCTTGTTCCTGACCTTCGGGATCGCGCTTGCCTTCGGTTTAGCCTCTAGTTTTGGAGTCTGGGATCGGACTTTTCCGGCCTTTGTGACTGAAGGCAGCCAGCGCTAAGCTGAGACTGCTGACTTCCGTGGGTCGGCATGGTCTTGTTTCTAACCTCCTGAAGGAGGCATCAGTTGTCGGAATTTAATCCTTCCTAGGAAAGCAGGCGCGTCCGGATGGAAGGGCGACCGGCCGGTCTGCAGGGCGGACTTCGTCTGAAACCCTTTAATGGCGTACCAAGCGAGCAATCCTGAACTCTGTTGGACGAAAGCGTCCCTGGGAGCGAGGGCTTCGAGGCCCTGAGGCAGAAGAGCATAGCAGCGGCCGAGGCTGTGATACGCGAAGCGTCCTCCAGGCCCGACCTGCACCTAGTGCAGGCGATACAGGCCCTGGATGACACCGACAAGTATCTCAACGTGACCGCTACCAGGGCGTCGGAGTGGTATGGCCTGCACTTTCCGGAGCTGACCCAGATGGTGCAGGACAACGTTGCGCTCTGCAAGATCATTTCCGAGGTCGGTGCGAGGGAGGCTGTCACGGCTGAGAACCTCGGCGGGAGGGGGTTCACTGAGAAGAAGGTCCAGGCGGTCATCGAGGCGAGGGACAGGTCGAAGGGAGGGGCCATATCAGAGGGCGACCTGGGAAGGGTCAGGGCCCTGGCCTCGCTGGCAATCCAGCTGAACGTGCTCCGAGGGGGGCTCAACGACTACGTCGAGGCGCAGATGAAGAAGGTCGCGCCGAACGTGGCCGAGGTGGCGGGGGCGACAATAGGCGCGCGCCTGATGGCGAAAGCTGGTGGGCTGGACAGGCTCGCTGTCCTCCCCGCGAGCACGATACAGATCCTCGGGGCCGAGAAGGCTCTGTTCAGGTCCCTGAGGACCGGCGCCAAGCCGCCGAAGCACGGCATCCTCTTCCAGCACCAGGCGGTGCACACTGCGCCCAAGTGGCAAAGGGGGAAGATAGCCAGGACCCTCGCGAACAAGATCGCGATAGCGGCGAGGGTGGACTACTACAGGGGCTCAGAAGACGCTTCGATCAAGGCAGGCCTCGACAAGCGCCTCGAGAGCATCAAGGAGCGCTACAAGGAGCCTCCTAAGAGGAAGCCCGAGCAGAGGGACAGGCCTAGGCGGGACGCGCGGCCGAAGCGCGACAAGTTCAGACGGCGATGAGCTCCCTCCTGAGGGAGGAAAGGATGGGGAGGACGGTCCTTCTTACGCGGAACCTCTCACCCGGAAAGAAAGTGTACGGCGAGGAGCTGGTGCTCAGACAGGGGGCCGAGTACAGGGTCTGGGACCCTTTCAGGAGCAAGTTGGCCGCGGCGATAATCAAGGGGATGCCTGCGGACGTCATCAGGGAGGGGTCCAAGGTGCTCTATCTGGGCGCGTCGACCGGCACCACCGCCTCCCACGTATCCGACCTTGTGGGTGCAGGCGGCCTCGTGGTCGGGGTCGAGTTCGCTCCGAGGGTGGCGAGGGAATTCGTCGAGCACGTCGCCAGGGAGCGCGGCAACGTCCTCCCCTTCGTGGCTGACGCCAGAGACCCGTCGAAGTACTCGGTCGCGGCCGCGGACGTGGTCTACTGCGACATCGCGCAGCCCGACCAGACGGAGATCGCGCTGCTCAACTGCGAGAGGATGCTGAGGAAGGGGGGCGCCCTGCTGCTCGTCGTAAAGTCTCAGAGCATCGACGTGCTGAAGGAGCCGGAGCGCGTGTACCTCGAAGAGAAGGCGAAGCTGGAGAAGGCGGGGTTCAGGGTGAAGGGGATGTACGAGCTCAGCCCGTTCGAAAAGCACCACGCGTTGATCTACGCTACGCGCTAGAACCGGTCGAGGAGGGTCTGCTCGATCCGCCCCCACGTCTTCCAGCTGCGCCTGACGTAGTCGGGGAAGGGTTCGCCCTTCTTCATCTTCTCTGCGAAGAACGACCTCGTCGCCGGGTCGGACGGGTATCCTGACCCGAAGTCCCCTTCCTTCTGCCGGATGAGGTCCACCTCCCTGTCCCTCACGACCTTCGCCACTATGGATGCGGCTGAGACGACCGGGTAGTCCCTGTCCGCCTTGTGGACCGCGACCACCCTGCACCTCGCGGCCATGTTCCCCCTGATGTCGTCCCTGAACCTCTCGGGGAGTATGTCGGAGGCGTCGACAGTCACGCGGCCCGCCCCGAGCCTGTCGATCACCCTGGCGAAGTAGACCGCCTCCAGATAGTTCAGCTTCCTGAGCCTCCTTCCGTTGAGGACGACCTCGTCGATCTCGCGAGGAGCGATGCCCGTCCAGTGGACGTGCTGGGCGACCTTCAGGATTTCGGGGAAGAGCGACTCGCGCCGCCTGGCGGTCAGCAGCTTCGAGTCCTTGACCCCCATCTCTTCGAGGTCCCGCGCCCCCCTCGCGTCGACCGAGACACCTGCGACTACGAGTGGGCCCAGGACGCACCCCCTCCCGGCTTCGTCGACCCCGCCGACGAGACCAGACGGCCTCAACCCGACTTCGGACCCCCCGCAGCCTTCAGCAGGGCCGCCCCCAGCTTCTCTGTGACCTCCCCCCTGTTCTCCACGGACAGGACGAACGACTCGGCTGCCTTGGACCTCAGCTCCGCGAGCAGGTCGTCCTCCATCCTCTCGTGCGCCACGGCCAGCATCGGTTTCCCGGAGTCGATGCATCTCTTCACCGCCCTCCTGAACTCCGGGCTTACGAGCTCCATTGGGCCCACCTCGTCGATGACGATGACCTCGGACGCCGAGGCTGCGCCGTCGATCCCCGCCGCGCCCACTCTTGCAAGGTCAGTCAGATTGACCCTGTACCGCCCCACCCTCGGCCCGAACCTCGAGGCTGTGGACGCGAGCTCCCCCGTCGTCCCGTTCGTGAGGTCCCTTATCTCGAAGCCGGTCCGCGCCCCGCCCGACCTCTTCTCGGCAGTGGTGCAGCCTCCGACTATCACGCCCGCGCTCTTCAGCCTCAGCACGACCTTCGAGACCGCCGTCGATTTTCCGACGCCGGGCGGCCCGCTCACCAGCCAGATCAACCCTTCCGCCTCCCGCGGGTGAAGTACATGAAGGTACTTCCGGAGGGTCGAATCGTTTAACAGCGCTTCCCCTCCCGGCAGCCAGAAGATGGAGTTCGTCGAGCACCTCGAGGGAGGGACCCGACTGCTCGTCCCTCGTGCGAGCCTCACCCAGGACCCCCCGCCTACGGCCCCGGTCTTCTTCAACCCAGCTGCGTCCCTGAACCGCGACATCAGCGTGGTCATCACAGCAGCCGCAGGGGGGACCAGCTTCTGCGACTCGATGTCAGGGGTGGGCGCGAGGGGGTTGCGCGTGGCCAGGGAGGTCGGGAGGATCGAGAAGGTCGCCATGGTCGATTTCAACTCTGAAGCCCTGAAGGCGGCAGAGAAGGCGGCGGGCCTGAACGGGGTAGCAGGAAAATGCGAGTTTTCAGCCTCTGAAACCTGCACGTACCTCTTCTCGAGGTACCGGAGGGACGAGAAGTTCGACTTCGTGGACGTCGACCCGTTCGGGACGCCGGTGCGGCAACTACAGGCCGCGCTTTCGGCGACCGCTGATGGCGGGATAGTCTCGGTGACCGCTACTGATACGGCCGTGCTCTGCGGGGTCTACCCTGAGGTGTCGCAACGTAGGTACGCCGCGCTCTCCTTGAACAACGATTTCCGCCACGAAACCGGGGTGCGCGTACTCGCTGGGGCGCTGGCCCGGCAGGGGGCACAGATCGACATTGGCATCGTGCCCGTCTTCGCGCATGCGACACGCCACTACATCAGGGTCTTCGCGAAGGTCGTCGTGGGGGCGTCAAACGCGGACGAGTCGCTGAAGAAGACGGGACATCTGGCGTCGTGCCTGCACTGCGGCCACACGGCTGTCTCTGAAGCGGCCATTCCTTCATGCCCGGAGTGCGGGAAGAAGCCCACACGGGTGGGGCCGGTATGGCTGGGCGGGCTCTCGGAGCCGAGGCTGCTGAGGTCGGCACTGCGCGCAGCGGAAGAGGCGGGGCTCAGGACCGCAGCGAGGGTCATCGGCTCGTTCGACGGCGTGGACGAGTTCCCTCCGTGGAGCTTCAGCATTGAACGGGCGTCTTCCGCCCTGAAGGTAGCGACGGTGTCGGAGTCGGCCGTGGGCCGCCTGCTGACGATGGGCGGGTGGAAAGTCAAGAGGACCCCCTTCGAGAAGACGGGCCTCAAGACAGATGCGCCCCACGCCGAGTTCCTCCAAGCCGTCGAGACTGCGGCGCGGAAGCTGCCAGAGTCAGTCCCCGAGGCTCAGAGCAGGGGCCCGTCGCAGAAGTAGTAGAGCTCCGAGCTCGCACCGCGGCTGGCCGCAGGCTTGATCACCCGCACGTTCCTGAACCGCTTCCGCAGCTCGCCTCGGACCTGCTGTGACCCCTCCCCTTCGAAGAGCTTGCAGAACAGGC
>DAIDAO010000035.1 GCA_027310575.1 bacterium
AATCCTACACTTGTCTGAAGAGAGGAAGACTGTCATCGTCGGCCAGAGCAAGCCCCTTCTCAACTATGTGACCGCCTGCATCACCATGTTCAATGGTGGCGCCCGCAAGGTGGTCCTGAGAGCGAGAGGAGAGGCCATCAACATGTCGGTGGAGGTGGCTCAGGTGCTCAAGAAGCGCTTCATGAGCAACGTCCAGATATCCGACATCAAGATCGACGGTGAGAACGTCACCTCAAGGGACGGAAGACAGCTCAACCTCCCCGTGCTGGAGATAGAGCTCTCGATCCCCGCCGTTTAGCGTCAGTTTCGCCCCAAGAACGCCCTTCTTGCTGCCTATTCGGGGAAAGCATTTTACCCCCAGCCGCAGGGCACCGCCTGACTTCTCATGAAGGCCAGGCGGTTCGCGAAGATCAGCGGGAAGCTCCCTGGCGTGAAGGCTGCGGCTGTGGTGAAGAAGACAGCCGAATTCGTGTCGCCGTCCATAGCGCGCTTCTATCCTCTCGCGGTCGAGTCTGCCCACGGGTCGCTGGTGAAGGACGTGGACGGGAACCAGTTCATCGACTTCGCGGCTGGGATCGCAGTCCTCAGCACGGGCTCCACCCACCCGAAGGTTGTCCAGGCCATAAAGAGCCAGGCGGAGAAGTTCGTCCACTTCTCGTACACCGACTTCTACTACGAGAACCTGGTCGAGCTTTCGAAGAGGCTCGTCTCGCTCGTGCCGGGCGATTTCCAGAAGATGGTCTACTATGGCAACAGCGGCGCGGAAGCGATCGAAGCGGCGATGAAGCTCACGAGGAACTACACGAAACGCACGACGTACCTGGCGCACTCCGGGGCGTTCCACGGAAGGACGATGGGCGCCCTCAGCCTGACGGCGAGCAAGCCCATCCAGAGGAAGGGGTCGCTCCCGCTCATCCCGGACGTGGTCCACTTCCCGTTCCCCTACTGTTACAGGTGCCCTTGGAAGCAGAGCTTCCCCGAGTGCGACTACTACTGCGTCGACTACTTCAAGGAGCAGTACCTGGAGAAGTTCGTCCCGGTGGACGAGGTCGCTGCGTACTTCTTCGAGCCCGTTCAGGGTGAAGGCGGCTATGTCCCAGCCCCTCCTGAGTACTTCAAGAAGATGGAGTTCCTGAGAAAGGATGGCGTCTTGTTCGTAGACGACGAGATCCAGACAGGGGTGGGAAGGACTGGGAAGTTCTTTGGGATTGAGCATTTCGGAATAGTCCCAGACGTGGTCACCATCGCAAAGGGGATCGCTTCCGGGATGCCGCTGAGCGCGACCGTAGCCAAGGCCGAAGTGATGGGAAGCTGGAAGCCAGGCCAGCACGCGTCGACGTTCGGCGCCAACCCGATAGCCGTTGAGGCGGGTCTCGCGACACTGGATGTGATAAAGTCGGAGAGGCTGCTGGAGAACGCGAAGAGCGTCGGCGGGAAGGCGAAGAAGAGGCTCGTCGAGATGATGGCGAAGTATGAAATCATCGGCGACGTGCGGGGGATGGGCCTGTTCCTCGGCGTAGAGATCGTGAAGGACAAGCTGAGCAAGAAGAGAGGGGAGGAGGAAGCGAAACAGATCATCGACTACTGCTTCCACCACGGCCTGCTGGCAATCACGGCCGGCCGGAACACAGTCCGCCTGATCCCGCCCCTGAACATTCCAGAAGAGGTTATGGATGAAGGCCTGGACATACTGGAGGAGGCCATCGCCACGGTCAACGCCGCCTCCTCGAAAGCATAGGTATGTCCGACTTCGATTCGCTAATCGGGGAACTTCTTGCAAGCCGCCCCGAGCTGACCAAGGACGAAGTCCTTCGCAGGATAGAGGAGAAGAAGCGGACGGTAGGGGCAGGGTACCTCACCGACCAGGGAGCGCTCTTCCTCGTGGCCGGGGAGCTTGGCGTCTCGCTCCGCAAAGACGCTGTCTCGTCGGACATGGCGATCAAGGACCTGTATATTGGAGCCAACGACGTGACAGTGGCCGCGAGGGTGCTCGCCGTATACCCCGTCGCCACGTACAACAAGAAGGACGGGGGCCAGGGGAGATACAGGAGGCTCGCCCTGTTCGACGGGAAGAACACGGTCAGGCTCACGGTCTGGGAGGAAGGGGTAGAGCAGGTCGAGAAGCTGATGATCCAGGTCGACTCTCCGATAAGGGTCGCCAACGGGTATGTAAAGCAGGGCCTCGACGGGAAGCCGACCCTCAACCTCGGGAAGCGAGGCCGGCTCGAGGTCCTTACAGACGCAAAGCTGCTGTCGAGGCTCCAGCCCATCGCGGCGCTCGTCCAGAAGGTCCCCAGCCTGACAAAGGAGGAGCAGTTCGTGGCCCTCGAGGGGGTCGTGAGCGCAGAGCCGAGGTACAGCGAGTTCGTGAGGTCAGACGGCTCGGAAGGCTCTCTCTACCAGTTCGGACTCTCCCGAGACGGCGGCAAGGAGACGAGGGTGGTGATCTGGAGCCCTGCGGCACAGCCCGAGCTGAAGCGGGGCCAGCGCGTGCAGGTGACGAACGTGCGGGCCAGGCGGTCGAACACCGGAGACTTCGAAATCCACGGCGACGTAGGCAGCGCCATAGTCGTGGGCCCTGCTGCGGAGAGGTCAGTCTACAGGGTCGCGGCTACCACGTCCAGCCAGTCGGCGAAGGTCCTGCTGGCCGTAGGGAAGGACAGGAAGGTCAGGTTCGTCGAAGTCGGGAAGGGCGTCAGGGAGCCGTCACAGAACGCGGTGGTGGGGCTTGCACCTGACGAAACGAGGGAAGAGAGGCTCTACTGCAGGAGCCCGGACTCCGTGGACATTGTCGAGGACGACTCTTTCCCGAGCCTGCAGGAGCTCGCGACGAAGCTGCAGGAAGTGAAGGAGGAGGACGCCCAGATAGTGGCCGAAGTGATAGCCCTCTCCCATGGAAGCGTCGACGATGTGCGCCTGAAGGACGGGACGACCGTGAAGAAGGGGGAGCTCGTCGTGGGGGACGACACGGGGGAGATCAAGCTCGTCGCGTGGAGGGACCTCGCAGGAAGAGTGTCAGGCATCCAGCCGGGCGAGAGGCTCAGGCTTGTGGGCGTGGAGTCGAAGTCGACGAAGATGGGAGCGTGGCTGCTCCAGCTTTCGAACTTCAGCGTGATAGAAAGGCTGCGGGGACGGGCCTAGGTCTTCTGCCGTCTCAGCATCTCGTATTCGTAGACGAAGACGAGCACCAGCCCGATGATGAACAGCGTGATCATTGCCGTGCTGAGGAAGTTGTAGTAGCCGCTCAGGTCGAGGAAGGCGAGATGCAATTCGGAGCCCTTGACCCCGGCGTCCGATATTAAGCGTTGCTGGAACACTCCGAGCCGTGGAGGGGCCGGGCCCTGATTCATGACGAGGCTTTTAATCCCAAGCCCCGACGGCGTGCGCAGTGCCGAGGTGGCCTAGCCTAGTTATGGCACCAGGGCTACACCGGAAGTGGTGAGACTCATAATCCCGGGCTAGGAAGAGTGATCTGGGGAGCTCCGAGCGGGTGTTCCCGCGGGCCCAGAGGTCGAGGGTGCGAATCCCTCCCTCGGCACCACCGAAACCGCCAGTGCGTCCAGAATTGAGAGCCACGGGTGGGATTCGGACCCACGACATCCACCTCTTTGGGACGCGCTTACCAAGGTGGCGCTCTAGCCACTGAGCCACCGTGGCACTCGGGAAGGCGCCGACCGGGCTCGACTTTTAATCGTTCGCGGCTTTAGAACACCCGTTCTCTGCGCTAGGATAAACTCCCCACCCCTCTCATCCTCTGGCCATGTGCGCGGCTGTCGCCAGGGCGACTCCGAGGCGGGAGGGTGCGCTGTTCGTCGCGGCCATCATCAGCATCGCGGCGGTCGTCGCCGCTGTCGCTCTGGTCTCTCCGGGGAGGATCACCCCCGGCGGTTCTGGTAACGCGGGTCCGCAGAGCCTCAGCTCGTTCCAGAGCTATGCCCAGCTCCAGCAGTACATCGACGCGAACGCGAAGAGCGCCCAACAGTACAACAGGTGGGGCATAGGCTTTGGAGGCCCTCTCGTGTTCGGAGGCGTGGTCAGAGACGTCAATGGGGCGATGGTCCCTGGGGTGATGACCCTGACAGCCAGCATAGGCTCGGTCGGTTCGACGCCGTCGTTCACAGGCACCAACGTCCAGGTCCAGGGCGTGGACGAGCCGGACAGGGTGAAGACGGACGGGACGCACCTCTATGTGGCGACTCAGGACTCGGTCTCGATAATCAACGCGTATCCCCCGAATTCTACTGCGGTGCTCTCGACCCTGACATATGCCAACATGACGGTGGTCGGTCTTGAGACCGCGCAGAACAGGCTGATGGTGATCGCCGGCCCGCCTGCCTATCCGATCTACCGAATCATGCCGCTGGTCGCATACCCGCAGTACAGCTCCACTTCGAGCGTCGAGCTCCTCCTGTACGACACCACAGACCTGTCTTCGCCGAAGCTGATGCAGAACGTGACGGTCCAAGGCACGTACGTCGCGGCCCGGCTCGCTGACGGCTACCTCTACGCGGTGATCCAGCAGCCGTCGTACGTCTTCGACAGCCAGGGGAACACGACGGTGGTGATGCCGTCGGCCTCGGTGGGCGGAGCCGAATCGAAGCTGGCTCCGTCGTCGGTCTACTACACCCCGATCGGGACGCAGGTGAGCTACTACACGATGATCCCCAGCATCAACATGGAGACGGGACAGGAGAGCGTGGCCTCCGCCCTCACCGGCCCCTCTGCGACGATCTATGTCTCCACTGCCAACATCTACGTGCTGTACACAAACTACGTTGACCTCTACGCCGTGGACGGCGTCCCGGGTAACTTCTGGAGCGGAGGGGTGATAACCCCACAGATCGTCGGGCAGTCTCAGAACAGCACGGTCCTCCGTGTGGCATACGCGAACGGCGTAGTGACTGTGGCGAAGGCGGGGATAGTCCCAGGCACCGCGCTCAACCAGTTCTCCATGGACGAATACAACGGCTACTTCAGGATAGCCACAAGCCGCTTCGCAATAGTCGACGGCACCGCAACGACGAGCGATGACGTGTACGTCCTTGATTCCAACATGAACCAGGTCTCGGCCCTGAGGAACCTCGCGCCTGGAGAGAACATCTACGCGGTCCGTTTCGTCGGCGAGATGGGCTACGTCGTGACCTTCCAGCAGATCGACCCGCTGTTCGTGATCTCGTTCAAGGACGTGGCCAACCCGGTCATCCTCAGCGCGCTGAAGGTCTCTGGGTATTCGGACTACCTGCATCCGCTGCCTGGCGGATATCTCATCGGGGTCGGGAAGGACGCGGTCCCCGCGTCGAACGGCGACTTCAGCTACTACCTCGGGCTGAAGCTCTCTCTGTTCAAGGTCTTCGACAACGGGACGTCGGTCGAGGTGAACAGGATGCTGATCGGAGACCGCGGGACAGACTCGCCTGTCCTGAGCGACCACCTGGCGTTCACGTTCGACCCGACAAGGAACATCACGGTGATACCCCTGACCCTGTATGTGGTGAGCGGAAGCCAGAACTACAGCTCCGGCTTCCCGCCATACGGCAACCCGGTCTGGCAGGGGGTCTATGTCATCAGGGTGACCCAGTCGGGCTTCGACCTCCTGGGGAAGGTCTCGCAGTATCCTGCCGGGATGAACTACGGGGACTCCCCCGACAGCAGCCTTCAGATCGACCGCAGCGTGATCATCGGGGACTACCTCTACACTGTGTCGCAGAGCGAAGTGCTGGTCAGCGCTCTCTCGACCTTCAGCACCGTCGCTACGGTGCGGCTCCCCGCCTAGGATTCACACGTGACCTAGGACCGGGTGCGGACTGTAGGGTTCCTCCAGCCGTTTCACGTCCCCCTGCTTCAGGCGCATGTCCGCCGCCTCCACGAGTTCTTCGAGCTGCTCGACCCTCGTCGGGCCTATGATGGGGGCCGAGACCCATTTCTTGTTGACCAGCCAGGCTAGTGCGAGCTGGGCAGGCTTGACCCCTTTCTCTTTCGCCACTTCCACCAGGCGTTCGACCACGTCGAAGTCCTCGGGGCGGAAGTACCTGTCTCCGAGGAGACGGTCCGAGCGATATCTCGCGCTCGCGGGTTTCGCCTTCCGCGTGTACTTGCCTGTGAGAAAGCCCCTCCCGAGAGGGCTCCAGGGAATTATGGGGATGCCTTCGTCCACGCACAGGGGTATCATCTCCCTCTCCTCCTCCCTGTATGCGAGGTTGTAGTGATCCTGCATCGTCTTGAAGCGCTCGAGCCCCAGCCTGTCCGCTGTGTGGAGGGCCTTCGCGAACTGCCACGCCCACATGCTGGAGCCGCCTATGTTGTCGACGGCGCGGTCCTTCCTCACCGCGTCCGTAAGGGTCCTGAGCACCTCCTCGATGGGCGTGTCGTAGTCCCAGCGGTGGATCTGGTAGAGGTCCACCCTGTCGGTCTGCAGGTTGGCCAGGGACCTCTTGAGGTTCCGCCTGACGTGCTTCCTGCCCAGACCCCGGTCGTCCGGGCCGCTCCCGGTCGGGTAGAACACCTTGGTGGCCAGGACCACCTGGTTCCTCCTTCCTTTCAGCGCCTTTCCCACGATCTGTTCGGACCTACCGTTGGAGTAGACGTCGGCAGTGTCGAAGAAGTTGATTCCGAGGTCGACCGCCCTGTCTATGATCTTCTTCGAGTCTTCGTAGCCGAGGGTCCACTCGTAGCCCTTGGCGTCCGGCCCCCCGAAGCTCATGCAGCCGACGCACAGCCGCGACACCTTCAGGCCTGTGCTACCGAGGGTGGTGTATCTCATGGGGCGCCGGTGGCCTGCGGCCACTTCGATAAAACGCTAGCCGACAATCTTATCCCCACGCCTGGCGCGTTCCCTCCTGCATGGGAGTCCTCACTTCGAAGCAGCTCGGTTACATGAAGAGCCATGAACTTTGCAGGCTCGCCACGGCGTCGAAGGACGCGAAACCGCATGTGGTCCCAGTCATCTACGCTATGGACGGGGAAGATGTGATCGTAGCCATCGACTACGGGACCAAGAAGCTCGGGAACCTCAGGCAGAACAGGAAGGTGGCGCTGGTGGTGGATGAGTATCATCCCAACCACGCCGTGATGGTGGAGGGAGAATGCGAGATCCTCGAGAGGGGGAAGGAGTACCTGCGCCTGCTGCGGCTCCTGGCCGACCGGTTCGAGTACTACAGGAAGAACCCGTGGGGCGAAGGCGAGTCCCCGATCCTGAAGATCAGGCCCACGAAGGCCGTGTCGTGGTAGGGCGGCTCACACGAGCGCCCCGCTCCTGCTCGCCTCGTAGCGGGACATCAGCCCAGCGGCCGTGCACGCCGCGTCGAAGGGCTCGAGGACGGAGGAGCAGGTCTCCGCGAGCAGCCTGATGTAGCGCGCGGCGTCGTAGTCGACTTCGTCTTTGATCATGTCGAGCGGGGTCGCCCTCCTCGAGTCCCTCCCTTTGTAGTCGGTGACGACGTACCGTATCCCCTCGCCCGCGTGCAGTTTCGCACCTTCGCCTGCGAGCTGGCTGAGGGCGGCGCGCTGCACCGTCATCATCGTGGAATATTCTTCGGGAGCCTTCGACAGGTTGGTGGTGAACGCGAGCTCGGACGCGGGAGTTTCGCGGCGGGCGAGCGCCCCGGCGTGGCCGAGGAAGGTCTCGACGCATTCGGGGATCTTGGCCTTGGCCTCGGCTATGGTGTCGGCCTTCGCCAGGACTCCCAGCACCTCCATCTGGCACTCCACGAACGCCGGCGGCGTGTCGTGGCGCCGAGCCTCTATCCCCCTCACCTTCAGCCCGCCAGTGCGGTAGACCCCGAAGTACCGGTTGAGCACCGGCAGCCCCGGCTCTGCCTTCGACGAAAGGAAGGCCACCCACTTGTAGATGCCTTCGAACGACATGGCGAATCCGGTCTCCCGCTCGATCTCCGCCTTGAGCTCGAGGTAGTCGCCCTCGTCGGCCCCCTCCTTCTTGAGCCAGAGCGAGTCGACGATGCCATGCATGACTCCGAAGCCTCTCCGCTCGGCGATCCTCGCTGTGTCGATCAGTATCTTCCTGTCCCAGGCGCAGACCGCGATGTGCGCGTCGATGCGCCCGAACTTCGCGTTGTTGAAGCCGAGATATCCGAAGGTCGTCACCCCCAGCCACTTGAGCGCCGCCTGCCTGGCGTTGTAGCGGTCGCGGTCCGTATCGCTGGACGCCTTGGCCTTGAGCTCCTTGTAGCGGAGCCTCTTCTCGACTATGATCTCGATGGCTAGCGGGACGATGCCGTCCCTCTTCTCGCAGACGTTCCATCCGAGCTCGGGGACCCTGTTCCTGGAGTCGGGGCAGCAGGGGCACCTGACAGTCTCGGCGGAGATGTTCTTCCTGAGCATGATGTTGGGGTATAACGCGTGAAAATCTAGCTCCCCGACGTTCTCGTGGACCCCCACCTTCGGCTCGAAGATGAAACCCCCCCTGTCCGCCATCAGCAGCTCGTTCCTGTCCTTGAAGTGTTCCGCCAGGGTCGGCTTCCAGGGGACGAGCAGGCCCATCTTCGACGCGTGGTAGAACTGCAGGCTTGAGAGCGCCTTCCCTATGCTCGCCCTGCTGGAGGTGTGCAGCGGCATCCTGCATATCCTGCTGAGCTCGAAGAGCCCTTCGAACCCCGCTTCCGAGTAGGCGAACGACGTGCCGGTGTCGATGTGCACCCTCCCGTAGAGCTTCATGGCAGAGGGCTTGTAGTGTATCTGCCCGTAGCTGAAGTAGGAGGTGCCCTCCTTGGTGGGGGCCTTCATGGCCGTCCCGTCCCTGTCCAAGGTTAGAGCAACCCCGTTGGCTTCGGCGCGCCTGATCAGGTAGGGGAACAGGAACGTGTCCCCGTCGCTGGTGAGGACGAAGTCGGGGTCGGCCTCGCGAACAGCCCGGGTCAGCCCGATGATCTTGTCTGCTTCGCTGCTTCCGTCGATCGTGACCTTTCCGTCGTCGCCTTCAAGCGAGATCGACCGGATCTTGTCTGTGAGCCGCGGGAGCTTCCCCTCCCTGGCCACCTCCACCTCGAGCGTGACCTTCCTGAGCTTCGGCAGGGCGTAGTCGTACGCCCACACGTCGTCCATGAGCTCCCACCGCAGCCTGTCCCCGCTCTGCCCGACTTCGCAGAACGCCAGGGGGAACAGGTCCCGCTCGTAGAGGTAGCTCTGGGCCGGAGGGACGTCGGCGTTGTAGAGCCTGAAGGTCCCGAAGGGGCCGAGCCGCTCTATCCTCCCTGCGACCCGCTGCGCCTTTTTCGCGTCCTTGAGCTTCGCTTCGACGACCTCTGATTCGGCGGGGTCGGACACCCTTTCTCGCCTGTGGACGACCCTCGTCCATTCGAAGTCGCTGCGCAGCGTCTGTAGCGGGACGTCGAAGTCTGATTTCGCGTCCGTCCCGATGAATATCGAGGGGGACCAGCGGTCGACCAGCCGCACCACTTCCCCGTCTTCGAGCTTCAGCCAGACGACCATTTCCCCGGGAGCGCCCGGGTAGAGGTCAAGAACCCACCCGCGCATCCTTCTCGGCCTTCAGCCTCCTGACCTCCTCCGCCAGCCAGACTATCGACTTGTGCTGGACCAGCAGGAGGCTCATGAAGAGCGCCTCGGTAGGGAAGGGGGAGTCCCTCGCCTGCATCGCGGGGAAGTACTCGTAGCAGAGCCTCAGCATCTCCCTGAACAGGGCCCTGTCGTCTGCACGCAGGGCGTCGGCGAAGCGCTGCCAGCTGTCGAACTCCTCGATGATCTCGCCGTCTGTGAGCGTCATCTGCTCTCCTCCTTTTTCATCTCAGAGACGGCGCCCATCGACTGCGCGAGCGTCTTGTAGTGGTGGAACACGATCGCCATTATCATCCCTTCGAACCTCGACGTCCTGACGGCGGCGGACGAAGCCGACGTGTAGAGCCTCGCGCTGCTCAGCATGTCATCGAAGGCGGCCCTGTCGCTCCGGGGGAGCGCCTTCCTGAACGACCTCCACTCGGCAGACTCCTGGGCCTCGGCTATCCTGAACGACGGGATGGTCCTGCCCATCAGTTGGGAGCCCCCTTGGCTGCCCTGAGGAGCTGGCTCAGCGCGAACGTGGTTTTTCCCGGGAGCCTGTTCCTGTGCTTGAGGAGCTCCGCCCTGATCCTGCCCCCGTCGGACGACGTGCGGACCAACGCGTCTGCCCATGAAGCGACCATGTCGTCGTACTTGTTGGCCGAAGGGAGCGTGGCGACCACGAGGGCGTGCTTCTTCGTCTTCTCGACCCCTTCTTCGACCGCGCTCAGGACGCGCCTCGCCTCCCTCTCCTCCAGCTCGGGCTCGTTGAAGGTGCCCAGCACGTCCGAGATGACCACGAGCCTGGTCCCGTAATCTGCGGCCGCGCGTTCGAGGTGCTCTGAAACCATGGCGGCGAGCTGGTAGAGCGTGAAGACGCGGCAGGAGGTCACGCGCCTCATGGCCACGGCCGGTCTGATCCCCCTCTGCTTCGCGAAGGATGAGAAGACGTAGGGGTCCGAACGGTTCCCCCCGTCGACAAAGAGGACCGCCGAGTCGAGGCCGCCTGACTCGACCGGAAGCTGCGCCCTGAACGCAGCCAGCTCCGCCACCACGGACGACGCCTCCCCGCTGAACATGACCAGGCGCCCTTCGGAGAGGGGCCTCAGCAGGGAGTCGAGCCGTGGGAAGCCCAGAGAGAAGTGAGGGATCGAGGAGGCCGGCCTGAAGAGCCCCTCCTTTTGCAACGGCTGGGCGTCGGTGATGACGACGTCCGACCAGTCTTCGGGTATGGGCGCGAGCCTGCACTCGATGCTGCCGGTGAGAGGGCGACCGCACCCCTTGCACAGTCCGTCGGGCGAGTCGGCGGCCTCGTACGCCGGCCCGAGGTCGCGTCTGACGCTGATGACACAGGCGCAGGCGGAGCAGTAGTAGACGAAGCGCTCTCTGCCGCCCCCTGCCTGCTCGTAGAGGTAGTGCAGTCTGGGCATCGTGGAGCCGAAGCTCTGCTGGAATTTAACGCGAGATGAGTTGCGGGCGTCCTTGGGCCGGAGAGAGGCGGGCGAAAGTGTTGAACGTTCTTAAAGCGAAGGTTGGGCTCGCCGGGGCTACGCGGGGGTCGCCCAGCCTGGTCAACGGCGTGAGGCTCAGGACCTCATCCCTTAGGGGTTCGAGGGTTCGAATCCCTCCCCCCGCACTTCTCAGCAGAAACGTCAGCTAGCGTGCGGGGGCCATGGGTCGAGGCGCGGAGTCTACAGTAGGGACTGTTGCGAATCGACCGGCGAAGAACCGCTGGACCTGTGCCTACCCTGCGAACGGGCTCGGCGTGTTGTCCACTTCGTTGATCTCTTCCCGCCTTACCGTGCGGCCGCAGACTTCGCAGTAGACAGGCCGGTCAGACAGCATCACGAGCTGCGACCTGCACGCCCTGTGGACAAAGATGGTCTCTACTGCCATCATGAAGCGATAGACGCCCTTTCGGGATAAAAGACTGACGAGTGATTCTTACGGAATCATGCCGCCTTGGCTGCAGGCTGAGGGGCCGGCGGGGCAGGGGGCGCCTTGGCCGGGACCTGGGGCGCGGGAGGCGCGGGCGCAGGCGGCTTGGGAAGCGGCTGCCCTGTTATCGTCGAAAGGGCGACCCTGCCCTGTTCCGTCATCTCGTACCTCGCAGGGTTCCCGAAGAAGTCGACCTTGTATTCCACGAATCCCAGGGACGTCAGCTGTCTCACCACCCAGAGGGTGGTCCACTCTGAAGTGTCCCGGATGGCTTCGGCCAGCTCTGCGTCGCTCATCCCCTCTTTGCTCCTGCTGATTGCGGCCAGCGCAGCCATGAGGTGAGGAGAGTCGGCAACCTTCTTCAGCACCTTCCTCTGGCTCCTCTGATCAGAAGGCCAGACCCAGATGCCCTTTGGCATGTTCAGGGCCGATTGAGGTCTGTTGATAAATCCTGCGCGCTCGCGATTTAATCGTGTTAACGCGCTTATCAATTGTTTTTAGTTTTGTCAGAGAAGTAAACCGCCGAGCTGTGTAACCTCGGCAACCATGGAAGTGGTAACCGAATACGCTGACCAGAGGACAGAGCTCGAGGAGAAGATAAGGTCGCTCGAGGCCGAAAAGGCCTCGCTCCTTGCTGACGTCGCGTCACTGAAGGAGAAGATAGCCAACTTCGAACTGGCGAAGTCTGCCGCCGAGCTGGAAAGCGCGGTGCAGGCGCTCAGGACGGAGAAGGCTGTGCTGGAAGAGAAGGCCGCGTCGTACGAAGCCGAAGCGGGGTACGCTCTTCCGCCTGCGGTGACTGAAGGGGTCTAAGGCTCTAACGAAGCCTGGAAGCCTTCTGCTCGAGTTCGCCCTTTTCTTTTCTGAGGTATCCGACGAACTCCTCAAGCTCGGCTAGCTTCTCCTGCAGGCGTTTCATGTCGTTCTCCTTGGCCGCTTTGTCCATGGAGGTCTCCA
Source organism: bacterium (assembly GCA_027310575.1). Classification (GTDB taxonomy): domain Archaea; phylum Thermoproteota; class Nitrososphaeria; order Nitrososphaerales; family Gagatemarchaeaceae; genus UBA183. The sequence goes on from DAIDAO010000035.1 coordinate 12,403, forward strand.
TCTCCCGCTGCTGCTCGGCCATCCCCTGGACCTTGGCCGTGAGCTCCTCATTCCCCTTCTTGACCGAGCTCAGCTCGTCCTGAATCGCCTTCAGCTGCTCCTCGGCGACGATGAGGTACCTCTGCTTGCTTATCACAGTCGGGAACTTCGTCCCGCACTTCGAGCAGGTGTACATCCCGACCCGCCTCTCCGCCATGCCGCGTTCGCCCTTGGACGGTTCTACGATGACGTTGAACGTGCGCGTGGGCAGAGCTTCCTTATTCCCGCAATTCGGGCAGTTTGGCAATCGCGTGTGCGGCGCATGAGAGCGTGTTAAAGGTTTGCCGTCTCACTGCTCTCTTATCGATTCCAGTTCCGACACGGCCGACCAGAGGGTCACCCTCGCGAACGAGGGCATGTTCGGGTCCTGGGCCACCTCGTCCAGCAGGCTGATGGCGTTGGCCGCCCTGACCGCGACGCTCTGCTTCGTGTCCTGAAGCATAAGGATGGAGTCCTTGACGATCTTCCTGATGTTGCGCGGGGTTATGCTGGAGTCGGAGATCTGGGTGAGATTCACCACTGCCTTCTGGAGCTTCGCGTCGTTCTCCTGCTGCTTCTTCAGTTTGGCGCTCAATAGAATGGCCTCGGGTTTAGGAATGGTGCTCCAACCCGATGGGATTAAGTGCTTTTCGCAGCGGACCGTGTTTAATACGAGCGGGGCGGCAGGCGCGGGCATTGAGCGGCGCCCCCAGGGACAGGATGAGACTCGCAGCCGAGCTCGTCAGCAAGGGGGCGACCATGCTGGCGGAGCCCTGCGCCGAAGACGGCGGGATCCAGGTGAGATACCGCGGGAAGGTCTACTGCACCGCCCATGACGACCTTTCGTCGATAACCACTGCCGCCGCCGTTTCTTTCGATACAGTCACGGCGCAGCTGCGGGAGGTGCTCCTGGCGAAGCTGAGCGAGACCACGGCGGCCCTGGGGACCGAGAAGGAGGCAGCAAAGCAGGACCAGCTGGTTTCGCTGGCTGCGAAGTACTTCGACCTGCTGCAGAAGTTGCCCCAGAAGTAGCGCTTAAATCAGAACCTTCGTCCTTTTGGCGTCGTGGTGCCCAGGCTGGGCCAGAAGGCGCCCGACTTCACCCTCCCGGACGCAGACAGGAAGACGAGGTCCCTGGGCGAGTTCACCAGGCAGGGGACAGTCGTCTTGGCATTCTTCCCGTTCGCGTTCTCCGGGGTCTGCGACAAGGAGATGTGCGCGTTCAGAGACGGTTTCGGCGCGCTGCAGGGCGCAGGGGCGCAGCTCGTGGGAGTGAGCGTAGACAGCTCCTATTCGCTGAAGGCGTTCGCCCAGACGTACAACCTTCAGTTCCCTCTGCTCAGCGACTTCAACAAGAAGGTCGTGAAGGCCTATGGGGTCCTCCAGGACCCCTGGGTGGGGCTGGGCTACAAGGGCGTGGCCAAGCGCGCGACCTTCGTAGTGGACAGGAGAGGCATGCTGAGGCACAGGTGGGTGACCGACCTCCCCTCAGAGGAGCCCCCGTACGGCGAAGTGTTGAAGGCGGCCCAGAAGCTGGCGCCCTAATCCGTTAGTTTTAATACGGCTCAGGGGTCTTTCTCATCGAAGTTGAGCCAAGGAACAGAGATTAGGCCCATAGTCCAGCTCACAGAGAAGGCATCAGGCGAGCTGAAGCTGTATCTTCAGAGGCAGGGGAAGCCCGGCGCGGCGCTGAGAATCTTCGTCACTGCGGGCGGGTGCTCTGGGCTTTCGTACGGCATGGTGGTGGATGAGAAGCTAGGCGATGACGATTATGTGATCGACGTCGACGGGGCCAAGGTGGTCGTAGACAGGTCGAGCGCTCCGTTCATCGCCGGGTCGACGGTGGACTATCGGTCCGAGAAGCTGATGGGCGGGGGCTTCGTAGTCAACAACCCCAACGCGGTGTCCACGTGCGGCTGCGGCGAGTCGTTCAAGACGGCCTAGACGGACGCCCCGGCGTCTGAGCTCGCTTCGGCTCGCGGAGAGCCCGACCGCAACCTGCCGATCGTCACGCCTGCGAAAGCCACGAAAGCCACAGCGACGCCCTGCCTTACGAGAGCCAAGCCCAGTTGAGCGGAGAAGTTCAGCCAATCGGTGTTGGGGCCGATGGAGAAGCTGCCCTGAGTGGCGAGCTGGTACACCGCGAAACCCAGGAATCCCACACCCCAGCCGGCGAGGGCTCCGAGGAAGGAGTGGGTGAGGACGCGCAGGTGGTCAGAGGGCGCGCGGATCTGCGTCCTCGGGCCCATGCTGTAGAAGATTGCGAACATCACGATGGGATTGTAGACGAAGAAGACGAAGGACGTGACTAGGGCGTAAAGCTGCGCTTGGTCGACCGAGGCGGGCCTGAAGGCCAGTGAGACGCCGATTTCCAGAGCGTAGTTGGCCGCGGTCAGCAGCAGCGTGATGAGGAAGATGTTCGTGAACTGCCTGCCTTCGTGCCTGAGCTCGCCGTCCGTGGCCAAGGCCCGATGGCCTTGCTCGGCTTGATTTGAGGGTTGCAGTCCGGTAGTGAACGGTAGCGGCTCTGGTGGCGCCGGGGGTAGGATTCGAACCCACGCGACCCGAAGGTCACGGGCTGACTGGTCTCTGATCTCGAGTTGCGGACCCGCTTCGTGGCCTGGCGGGTTGCCCGCGCATTAACCACTCTGCCACCCCGGCTCAGCGCCGAGCCGGTTCCTCCGGGTATTATTTCTTTGAGGGTGCCTTCTTCTTGGAGCGTTCTACGATGTAGCTCCACGTCACGAAGCAGTCGATCAGCTCAGTGTCTTCCGAGCGTTCTTTCAAGGAACCACCTCGTGATGTCCCAGGCCTCGTCTGCGGCCCTCCGGTCGTACACCTCCTTCCTGGTGTCGTTGAAGAAGCCGTGCTTGGTCTTCGGGTACGTCTTCAGGGTGAGGTCCTTCTCCCCTTCGAGCATTGCGCCCACGAAGGCGGGGACCTCCTTGTTGATGAGCTCGTCCTGGAAGGCGTGTATGTCCAGCACCGGGACTGTGATCTTCGCCACGTCTTCGGTGGGAGGGGGCGGGCCGTAGAAGCTGATGGCAGACCTCAGATTCCGGCTCTTCGTCGCGCACTTCAGGGAGAAGCCACCGCCCATGCAGAAGCCCAGCGTGGTGACCCCGCCGAACTTGGAGTGGGCCCTGTCGACCGCCGCGAGCGCCCTGTCGAGCAGCCCGTCCCTGAACCCCGGATCGTACAGGGCTGTGGCTACCTCTCTGATTTCATCGCCGACCCTCTTTCTTTCGAGGGTCTGAGCCACCTTCGCCCTGTCCCTCCGCTCCTCGAGCGACAGCTCCCAGACCCCCTCCATGGCCTTCTGGATGTTGTCGGGGGTCAGAAGGCTGCTTTGGCCGCCGTAGAGGTCGGGCGCCACTGCTGCAAATCCGAGTTTGCTGACCCGTTTGCAGACGTCCTTGGTGTGTTCTACCAGCCCCCAGACCTCATGGAGCACCACGACGCAGCCGGTCGCGCCCTTCGGTTCGACCACGAATTCGCGTTCGGCGTCATGACGAGTCTTTCCTTGCATCGGCATCACGTTTCCACAGCCCCACGTTTAAATCGAATGCGCGTCCGGCTTTCAAGCAAGAATGAAGGTCTCTCTTGTCTGGACCAGCCCGAACCCCGAGAGGACCATCGCAGTGGCCATGAGAAGGTGCTACAGCACCAAGCCCATCGAAGAGATCGAGTCCGAGCTCGAGCAGAAGGGGCCGGAGTACTGGAAGTATCTGCTGGGCAAGGCGATGCAGGACAAGTCGCTTGACGTCCTCGAGCACTTCACGCTGACCCTCCTCGTCGAAGGCGCGGCCGAGTCCGAAGCGGGAGACATCGCCCGGAGGTTCCCGTACCTCAGGATGACCCGCCTTCAGGGCTCAGACTGGCTGCTCTCCATGAACGCAAGGACGCTGGTGGAGCTGTGGCGGGACCCGCGCGCGAACTCCTTCGCAAGCCAGGTCGCGGGCGAGCTGGAACGCCTGGGGGTCTGCCCGGTCTTCAACGAAGTCGCTTTCGGTGAGAGGGCCCATGCGAGTTAAGCTCCTCTACCACACCGACGTCGAGGCGCTCAGGCGCGTTCTCTCTGCGAAGGGGGTCGCCTTCGACCCCGAGAGCATGATGGACCACGTGGTCTACATGTTCGAAATCGAGGACTGCAGCAGAGTGACGACGCACCAGCTGGTAAGACACAGGGCCGTGTCCTATGACCAGGAGTCGCAGAGGTTCTCAGCTGCGACGAGGGAAGGCGTAGTGACGCCGCCGAGCATAAAGTCCAACGAGGCGGCTTTCAAGGCCTATGATGAAGCGCTCAAGTCGGTCTACTCGGCCTATGAGAAGATGGTTGCTGCCGGGGTCCCGAAGGAGGACGCGCGGTACATCCTGCCCAGCGCCATCAAGACGAAGCTCGTCATGACGCTGAACGCGAGGAGCCTGATGCACCTGGTCTGGCAGCGGACCGCCCTCCAGGCCCAGTGGGAGATCAGGGAGCTCGCGACCACCCTGCACGGGCTCGCGAAGGAAGCCACCCCCGAACTCTGGACCAAGATCATAGAGCGATAGAATTGGTCAAAGCCTTCGGCACCGCCGGCGTCAGAGGGGTGTTCAACCGGACCCAGACGCCGGAGCAGGTGTACAGGCTCGTCGAGACCATCGCGTTCGCTTCAGGGAGGGGACGGTACGGCGTCGGGTGGGACGGGAGGAAGGCGTCGGCCCTCCTGGCGAGGACGGTCCTGTCTGCCATCAACGCGGTCGGGAGCGACGCCCACGTTTTCGGCATGGTGCCCACGCCTGTGCTCGCGTTCGGGACGCGGTCGAGGTCGTGCATCGCCGGATTCTCGGTGACCGCTTCGCACAATCCGGCCGAGTTCTCCGGAGTCAAGGTCTTCGACGACGACGGCATGGAGCTCCCGAAGTCGGACGAAGAAAGGATAGAGAGGGCCATGGCCGTCGAGGTGATGAAGCCTTCGGGGAAGTTCGGCCAGCTGGTCCCCGACGAGGGGGTCGTCGACGAGTACGTGCAGGCCGTGGCTTCGCGCCACCGCCGGGAGCTTCGGCCCCTCCGAATAGCGGTGGACTGCGCCAGCGGGCCGGGCGGGCTGGTGACGCCCGAGATCCTGAAGCTGATGGGCCATCACGTCGTCCCTGTCAACGCCCAGGTGTCATGGCGGTTCCCTGCGAGGCCCCCCGAGCCGACCGCGGCGAACCTGTCGGACTTCGCGAAGATGGTCCCGACGCTGGGCGTGGACTTCGGCTTCGCCCACGACGGGGACGCCGACAGGCTCGTCATGGTGGACGCCTCCGGGCGCGTCGTCCCAGACTCGGTCCTGACCATCCTGGCGCTGCGGGGACTGGGCCTGAACGGCGGGACCGCTGTCCTTTCCGAGAACACTTCGAGCGCGGTCGCAGAGGAGGCGGAAAGGCTGGGCCTGGAGGTGAAGAGGAGCAGGGTGGGGAAGACCTTTGCGGTCCTGCAGGCGGAGGGCGGGGTCTTCGCAGCGGAGCCGAGCAAGGTGGTCGACCCCAAGTGGGGCCTGTGGGAGGACGGGATCAACGCCTCGGCCCTGATCTCGAGCCTCCTCGCTTCAGACCTCGGCCTGCTCGGGCGCGTCATGGAAGAGGTCCAGTGGAAATACAGGCAGACCAACCTGAAGGCCGCTGTCAAGATGGACGTGCTCGTGGCCAAGGCCCGCGAGTCCTTCAGGAAGTTCAAGCTCTCGGAAGAGCGGAGGCTGGACGGGCTCAAGCTGGTGCTCGGGGACGGGTCGTGGGTGATGTTCAGGCCCTCCGGGACAGAGCCGATTACGAGGATCTACTGCGAATCGAAGGACGCGCAGGTGCTCGACGCGCTGACGCAGTTGGGCGTCCAGTGCGTGGAATCCTCTAATACGCCGTAGGGCTTCCCCGCGTCTGATGGAGTCGAGGGCCGTAGCGAAGGTGCTGTCGTCCGGCTACATGCTGGACGCGAAGGCCTTCGAGATGATCAGCGGGCTGCCGGCCGGGGTGGACGCGGACGGGCTCGTGGAGAGGCTCCTCGAACAGAAGGCCGGCGCGACCGGGGAGGCCAAGGTGATCACCGAGAGCGACGTGCTGAAGCTGGTCCCCCGGGAAGCACCGAGCCAAGAGAGAGCCCCTGTCCGCGACCCCGCGAACCTGGAGGTGCTCTCCGACCCGACCCAGGCCATCGCGCCCGCCGAAGGCGCCGAAGGGTTCGGGAGGCTGTTCCAAGACAGGTACCGGCGGCTCTCCGCCATAGTCAGAGAGAGGCTGGACACCAAGGGGAGCGCCACGGTCTCGGCCACGAAGCATCTGCCCCCCGGGAAGAAGGTCAAGGTCGCCGGACTCCTCTCGGACCGTTCCAGCCGGCGCGGCGCGGTCGAGCTCAGAGTCGACGACCCGACCGGGACGCTCAGGGTGGTCTGCCATGACCCCCTCGCCGAAAAGGCGGCCCTGGAGGCGCCCCTCGACAGCATGGTGGTGCTGGATGTTTCGAAGAGCAAGTCCGGCCAGATGTTCGCCGACTCGGTCGTCCTCCCGGACGTCCCTGGCAGGCGGCCGGTCTCCGCGTCTCACAGGGTCTACGCTGTGCTCCTTTCGGACCTCCACATAGGGAGCAGGATGTTCCTCTCAGACGATTTCGGCCGCTTCCTGCTGTGGCTCAACGGGGAGCTCGGCGACCAGGACATCGTGAGCAGGGTGAAGTATCTCGTGATCGCGGGAGACCTGGTGGACGGGGTCGGCGTGTACCCGGGCCAGGAGTTCCAGCTCGCAGAAAGAGACCCGAAGAAGCAGTACGAAATGGCCTCGGCGCTGCTGAAGAAGGTGCCAGGACACATCCAGATCGTGCTTGCCCCTGGCAACCACGACGCCGTGAGGCAGGCGCTCCCCCAGCCCGCTGTGGCCGTCGACATGGCGGAATCGCTTTACGCCATGGACAACGTCCGCTGGGTCGGAGACCCTGCATACATCAAATTGCATGGTGTGACCTTCCTCGTATACCACGGCAAGAGCCTCGACGACGTCATCGCGACCACCCCCAACCTGGCTTATGACAGGCCGACGGACGCGATGAAGCTGCTGCTGAAGGCGAGGCACCTCGCCCCCACCTACGGGAAGCGGACCGCCCTTTCACCCGAGCCGCGGGACTACATGGTGGTAGACCAGGTCCCCGACGTCTTCCATGTGGGGCACGTCCACAGCTACGGCGAGCTCTCCTACAGGGGCACGCTGCTCCTCAACTCTGGGACCTGGCAGGCCCAGACGAGCTTCCAGTCCAACATGGGTCTCAACCCCACGCCGAGCATCGTCCCCGTAGTCGACCTCTCGACGCTGAAGGTCTCGAGACGGAACTTCGGCGCCGCCGGATTCCAGGCCGCCTAGCTGGGCGCCCCGAAGGTCGGGTCCTCGCCTAGTGTCTTCTCCAGCGTCTCTTTCCCTATCAGGAGCTGAATTTTCTTGGTGCGCCCCCGGCGGCCCTTGCTCACTACCGAGGCCTCGACGAGGCCCAGCAGGTCGAGGTCGCCCAGGATCCCGCTCACCCTCCTCTGCGTGAGGGTCTCGATGCCTATCCTGCGGCAGAGGTTGCTGTACGCCAGGTAGAGCTCTCCTGTGTTGGTCCCTCCGTCGAACATCGAGACTGCGGAGAGTATGGCCTTGTTCTGGACCGGGAGGGAGCGTATCGCTTCGTCCACCCTGTCGACCTCCATCTTGTCCGAGGCCATCCTGATGCAGGAGTCGTCTATCTCCTTGAGGCCTTCCCTCTCGGCGACCTCCCCCGCTATGCGCAGGAGGTCGATCGCCCGCCTGGCGTCTCCGTGCTCCGACCCGGCCATGGCAGCGCAGAGGTTGATGGCTGCGCGCGAGGCGACCCCTGGTCTGAACGCGACCTTCGCCCGCTCCGTGAGTATCTCCCTGAGCTCGTCGACGGTGTACGGCGGGAAGACGAGCTCCTCTTCGCTTAGGCTGCTGAGCACCCTCGGGTCGAGCCCCTCCTTGAACTTCAGGTCGTTCGATATCCCGACCAGCGCCAGGAAGCCGGGGGAGAGCTTCTCGCCCGAGCGCGTGAAGGCGTAGAGGATGTCGTCCCCGAAGAGCTTCACCAGATAGTCAATCTCGTCCAGGACGAGGACGACCTTCTTCTTGTTCGACCTTATGTTGTCCGAGATGCGGTCGACGACTTCGCCTATCGCGAGGCCGGTGAGCGGAATCTGCTTCTCCTTCTTCAGGTCGAGGAACTTCGCGAAGTCGGCCAGGGTCCTGTATTCGCCGTCCGCGAGCCTGGTGTTGACGTACGCCAGGATCAGGTTGGGGTTGTTGGCTTCCGCCTTGAGCCTGTCCAGGACATACCTGGTGACTGCCGTCTTCCCCGTGCCTGTCTTGCCGTAAAGGAGGAGGTTGGAAGGCTTGGAGCCCCTCAGTATCGGCGCCAAGATCTGCGCGACCGACTTCGTCTGGGCGTCCCGGAACGGGAGGCGGGACGGCGCGTAGTCCGGGCTGAGGGCGTCCCTGTTGAGGAAGAGCGGCTTCCCTTCTTTCGCCCTGCGGAAGATCTCGTCGATGCTGCCGGACAACCGGAAACAGTGGAAACACTGGTCTAGATAGGTGTTTGCGGGCGCTCCCCCGCGCACCCTCCTGTTTCATCAGGAATTATCCGCCGTTGGCCGGGGTTATCCATGAGTGCATATTCAATTATTGATGAAAAGGCGGATTAGCGTTTGCTGACAGACGCTCCTCCCGAACATGGACATAGACGTCAAGGTCCGCGTAGGAATGCTCCTCGTCTCCTTGGCCGTTTCCGGGGTCGCGGCGCTGGTCGCTGCCCACGGCCTGTACCTGGGCTTCCTCGACGAGATCGGCGGGACGACCCACTAGGCGGTTGGCCCGCCCCTATTTTTTGAGAGGGACGACGGACTCTTTCCGAAGCGCGTTCTCCATCTGCCGCGGGTTGAGCTTCCACTCGCCGTCCTGGTACATGTTGTAGGGGACGGTGAACGACGAGGCCTCGCCCGGCTTGACGAACCCCACGCTGACCTTGGACGAAAGGTAGGGGACGGCGTCGCTGATGTAACTTGTGAAGCTTACCATGTCCACCACAGGTACGTACAGGGTCGCGACGTAGGTCCCGTCCTTGAGGAGGTCTTCGGACCAAAGAAACGGGACCTTGCTCATCGCTGCCTGTACTTCGCCGAGCTCGGCGCCGCTCAGGCCATGGAACGTCATCAGCGTCGTGGCCACGGAGTGGACGAGCCTCTTGGTAGTGTCCTGCGTCCATCTGACCCTGTACGACTGCACCAGCTTCCACTTCTGCACGTGGGTGCGGTAGTGGTACTCGAGCGTCTTCTGGTGGACTTTCAGCTTCTTCGCTATCCCTGTGAGGTGCTGGAGGGAGTCCTTCTGCAGCTCCTTGATCACCAGCAGATCGTAGTAGTCGAAGTCCGCGGGGGCCTGCCTGCTCCCCGAAGGCAGAGGTATCGGGGGCCGCTCGGCGACCTTGTTCCACTCGATTTCCCACCTCCCTGATCTGAAGTTGAAGAACGAGGGGTCCATCGCCTTGTGCCTGCTGACCAGAATCTGATCAAGGGTGAAGCTGCCTAGAATCCCCTTGTCCACGAGCCCCGAAAGGAACTCCCTGTACTGGTCGGCGGTGTTCTGAGGCAGGGCGAAGAGCGCGACATAGTTCCCCTGCGGCACGAGCCTTGCGTAGTACGTCAGGTAGCCCACCTGGTTCAGGGCCCTGAGAATCTGTGTTGCCATCCCGCAGTACGCCTTGGAGAAGTCGAGGGTGGCCCAGTGCTGGCTCAGCCCCAGCTTTCCAAAGTCGACGTCGGCGTGGAACTTGAAGCCGAGTCTGCCGAACCGCTTCTTGATCTTGTACCTGATCGTCTCCTGGTGGGCGCCGGTCATCCTGGAGATCTGGGCGACGTTCCTCAGGCCGGCGGTTCCGATCGCCGCGATGATCCTGGCTTCCAGATCCGGGGATTCGTCCTTCGTGACTTCGATTGACTTCGTGCGCGGCAACTTGGTTTCATGAGCAAAACCGAGTAATTAAAGACGACTGGCTCGCGGTAATGGCAAACGTTTTCGAACCGCAGATAACGTCCGGGTCGGGGCGCTGTGTCGTGGTTCGGACGTCCATCGGTAAGGCCGCGGTCGTTGTCTTCCCTGCGATCGCCCTAATCGTCGGGGCGCTCTTCGCCTTCTCATATCTGGCGTCCTCTGCCCTCGGGCTTCCCCCCTCCCTAAATTTCCCGTGGGTGGTCCGGGGCGCAGGGCTCGCGCTCGTGATTGCCGGACTGGCTCTGGCCGGCTGGGTCTTCGCGTATCGGAGCCCGGCTGCGATGGCCCTGTCCACTTACTTCACCTTCGTGAAGCTGTTCCGACGGCTCCCTCTGGCCGAACCGTCGGGGAGGAAGGAGCCTTTGATCATAGCGGGCCCCCAGAAATACGTCAGGAGCCCGCTCTACCTCGGCGTAATCGTCATGACGTTCGGCTGGGGGCTTTTCGGCTCGTGCACGTTCGTCCTGGTTGCGGCCGCGCTCCTTCTTCTGTGGTTCCGGGCGGTCCTGATTCCTTTCGAAGAGAGGGAGCTGAGGGCGCTCTTCGGCGAGCAGTACAGAGAGTATGCGGAGAGGGTGCCGATGCTGTTCCCTTTTACCAAGCGCAAACGATAACAACCGTGGCTGCCTCCGCTGCGTCGTGGAGTTCCAAGAGGCCGTCCGCAGGCGCCGCATGGTCAGGCACTTCTCCAGCGACCCGGTCTCCAAGGAAACGGTCGACACGATCTTGGAGCTGGCTCAGCACGCGCCGAGTGCTGGCTTCAGCCAGGGGAGCGCCTACGTCGTCGTGACGGACCCTGAGATCAAGAAGAAGGTGGCGCGGGTGCAGGGCGAGGAGGACTACAGGGCCGGGGGCTTCCACGCCTGGATCTCCGAGGCTCCGGTCGCGATAGTGGCATGCGTCAGCGAGAAGCTCTACCACGACAGGTACAACGAGCCGGACAAGCTCGACGAGGATGGGAAGGAGATAGGGTGGCCGACCCCCTACTGGTTCTTCGACATCGGCGCCGGCTGCATGATCATGCTCCTAGCGGCTGTCGACGCCGGCCTCTCCGCGGCGTTCACAGGGGTGTTCGACGTCAGGGGGATGAAGGACCTGCTTGGCATCCCCCCGCACTTCCACCCCGTCGGGGTCGTCTCGATAGGGAAGGGGATGAAGGACGTGAAGTCCCCGTCCTTGAAGCGCGGCAGGAGGAAGCCCGCCGACGTGGTGCATTACGACAGATGGTGAGCGGGCCAATCCCATTCGGCAGATACGGCGGCTATGATCATAGGAAGGTAGCCGGCGTCATCTTCGATTGGGACGGCGTCCTTTTGGATTCTCTGGGGGCGAGCTTCAACGTCTACAACAAGATCTTCCGGGAGTTGGGCACAAGGGAGCTGACGAGAGACGAGTACCTCCAGCTCCAGAGTCCGAACTGGTACGAGTTCTATTCGAGGGTCGGGATTCCGAAGAGCCGTTGGGATTATGTGGACGACGCCTGGCTGAGGCTGTACGGTGACGAGCGGCCAGCCCTCTATCCTGACGCGGTGGCGTGCTTGGCCGGCCTGAAGGCGTCGGGGTTCAGGCTCGCGCTCGTGTCTAACGGATCGGAGGTCCGCGTCGAGAGGGAGCTCAGGGGGTTCGGGCTGGCAGCGTCGTTCGAGTCCGTCCTTTGTGGGAGGAAGAAGGAAGAGCTGAAGCCCTCTCCCGTGATGATCCAGAAGACGCTGGCCGCGCTCGGCCTCGGACCAGACGACGTCGTCTACGTCGGAGACGCTCCTGCCGACGTCCAGGCTTCGAGGAGCGCCGGGGTCGCGTCCATCGCCATCGCGCGGGAGGAGGTCCTTGGGGGCCGGCTCAGGGCGGAGAACCCGGACTATCTTTTCGACGGGCTCGACGGCCTGACGGAGTTCCTGTCAGGACCGCGCTAACGGCTGCGCTGGTTAGGCTTCCCCTAACATATTAGGGGGCTCGTTAGGGGCCTGAAATGAGAGGCAGTTCGAGTGACTACCGAATCTGACCCGACGTATGTCAAGTGGATGCAGAGGCGGGCCGTCGCGATATTCGCGTCCTTCCTCACCCTGGTCTTCGGCAGCACGGCTGCCAGCGAGATGGACCACCCGTTCTATGCCGTGGACGACCTTGCCCTTCTCCTGATCGGAGTGGTGTCGCTATTCCTGTTCCTCTACGTCTACAGGAACCGCAAGACCGTCGCGGACATCAAGAAGAGCCTGAACGTCTTCGTGGTCCTGTTCCT
>DAIDAO010000015.1 GCA_027310575.1 bacterium
CGTAGCACGCCCTCTCCACCATGGGGGCCAGGGCGGGGTGGACGCGCCTGCTGCCGAAGCTGAGCAGGAGCTTGTCCCGGGCGGCCACCCTGAACTTCGCTGCGCGGGTCGACACGCTCGTCGAGGAAGAAAGCAGGCCCAGGAGCGGGTTCTCGTACTCCACGAAGTCGACGTACCTCCCCTCGATGGTCATCAGCGGCTCGTAGAGCGCGGTGTTCCTGTCGGCGACGAAGACGGAGCCCTCGTCGAAGGCCCAGACGTCCACGGGGAGCCCCTCGAGGAGCTTCGCGACCTCGTAGACCCCGGTGAGCACCCCCCAGTTGTCTGGGTACGGGACGTCCCTGGCGAAGACCTCCATGACCACCCGCGCGTCAATGTTGTTCCTCTGGAGGACCTTCTTCGTGTGGAGGAAGTAGGCGTCCGTGGTCTCGGCGCGCCTCACCTCCTTCTCGGTGGCCAGCCAGAAGAGCCTGTCCTCCAGGTCAGCGCGGGGCATCCTGAGACGCGCCACGGGGAGTCCGGCAAAAGGGTTTCCGTTTCTACGAATGTGTGCTTCGGTGTACTACATCCCCATTCGGAGTGCTGACAGCCTCGGTCCCCTCCCGCAAAGGGAATAGAGGCGGCGTGATGACACTTTCACTCCACCCCCCTTCGTGTTCATCACAAACCCGCCTTTAACTCAAAAGGAAGTAAGCCAAAGAACCAACGGGGAGACCATGAAGGCCCTGAGGTTCAGGCTCTATCCAAATCCTGGGCAAGAGCAAAAGATGCTTGCGACACTAGAGGCGTGCCGCCATCTGTGGAACGACGCCCTTGCACATAGGAAGCGGAGGTGGGAGGAGGAACGCATGTCTGTCACCTACAATCAGCAGCAATGGATTCTGACCGCAGTCAGGAGGGCAGATCTGGATTTGCAGGCTGTCTACTCCCAGACGGCTCAAGACGTTCTCCACCGGCTCGATATCGCCTTCAGGAGTTTCTTCTCCCAAAAGGCTGGATGCCCGAAGTTCAAGAAGTTCTCCCGGTTTGGCTCGTTCACCTACCCCCAGGCCTACAATGGCTCAGTGAAACCCGACCCCCTGAGGAAGAGGCTCTATCTATCAAAGGTAGGAAGCGTGAAGACTGTATTCCATCGGCCTCTCCCGCGGGACGCTCTGATGAAGACCTGCACGGTAGTGAGAGAGGCATGTGGCGAGTGGTACGCATCCCTCGTGTACGAGGATGTGGTGCCCCTGCAGGGTGTTGCAATCCCCACAGTGATGGTCGAATCAGCCGTCGGCGTAGACCTTGGTCTCATGGCCATTATCACTATCAGCGACGGCAAAGACATCCCTCACCCAAAGTTCCTGAGAAGAGCTGAGAAGAAGCTGAAGCACCTTCAGAGGGAACTCTCAAGGAAGCAAGAAGGCTCAAGGAACAGAGAGAAGGCCAGAATCAGGCTGGCCAAACAGCACGCGAGGGTCGCGAGGCAGAGGGCGGACAATAATCACAAGCTGAGCAGGCGGCTCCTCTATGGTCACAGCCTAGTTGGTTTCGAGGATTTGAGGATAAGTAACATGGTGAGGAACCATGCACTTGCCAAGTCCATTCAGGACGCTGGGTGGGGGCAATTAATCAGGTTCACCGAGTACAAAGCAACGGAAAGTGGTGCACGTGTTGTGAGGGTCGAATCTGCTTACTCGACCCAGGAATGCTTCTGGTGCGGGGCCCTGAACGGAATCTCCCTCGACCAGAGAGAGTTTGCCTGCGTCGGATGCGGCAGGACCATCACGCGTGACGTCAACGCAGCAAGGGTTGTGCTGAAGCGAGCGCTCGCTCAGGTAGGGCAGGGTATGCCCGAACTCAAGCCTGTGGAGACGGAGCTTCTACGTGTTCAGACGACTGGACGCGCAAGCCCGGTCTTTGAAGCAGGAACTGAAGGCCCCGGCCGCATGGACGGGAAGGGTGTCACACAATGAAGGACTCGTGTTTTCCCCGTGTTAAATACCCCGGCCGACGAGGGCGAAATCCGGTGGGCCGGTAGTTCAGCGGTACGAACGTCCGCCTCGCACGCGGAAGGTCGGGGGTTCAATTCCCCCCCGGTCCACTTCCTCTACTGTACCACGATCTGAGGCTCTGTCTCGAGGCCAAGCTGCTGGCCCAGGTCGGCCCGCAGCCCCTTGTACCTGTTGCGCACTGTGACCTCGGTCACCCCGGCTGCCTCTGCTATCTCCTTCTGGGTCTTGACCTCCCCCTCGATTACCCCGGCAAGGTAGAGGGACGCCGCGGCCAGCCCCATCGGGGACTTGCCTGCGGAGATCTCCTTCTCCTCGGTTATCCTGACGATCTCGATCGCCTTGCGCGCCACCCTCTCGGAGAGCCCGACACGCGACGCGATCCTGTTGACGTTGCGCGCTGCGTCCGCGACCGGCATGGTGAGGTCCATCTCCCGGAGGAGGATGCGGTAGTCGCGCGCCACAGCCTTCTTGTCGAGGTTGTTGGCAGCGGCTATGTCCTTCAGCGTCCTGGGGGTCTCGGTGTCGCGCATCGCAGCGTAGAGTGATGCGGCAGAGATCCCGATGATCGACCGTCCTCTGAGGAGCCCGCGCTCGAGGGCCTTCCTGTAGATGTAGGCTGCGCGCTCCTGCACCGCCTTCGACACGCCGAGCTTCTCGGCCATCTTCTCCAGCTCCAGGAGGGCCACGCTGAGGTTCTTCTCCTGCGAGCCGAAGGCGGGAGAGCGGTTGTCCCACTTCCTCAGCCTGTCAATCGCGTTGCGCATCGGGGAGTCGAAGGACCGGCCCGAAGCGTCCCTGTTGGAGCGCCCGATCATTGTCGAGAGCCCCATGTCCCTGAACGTGATTGACGTTGGGGCGCCCGCGCGCGCCTTGTCCTCGCCCTTCTCGTCCGCGAAGTTGCGCCACTCTGGGCCCTGGTCTACCGCACGCTCAGTGACCACGTAGCCGCAGTTGCTGCACGAAACCTCGCCCGTGTTCGCGTCTTCTACCAGCGTCCGCTTGCCGCACTGGGGGCACCTGTCCGAAACCTGAAGGGCAGATGTTCTAGGGTATCTCAATTCCAAATCATCCGGCACCTCTGCTATACAACCTGAAGTATATAAGTGCGGTAGGCTTTCTGTAGCTAGTTAGTATAGTGGAGTTAACTCATAAAACAATGTTATTGGAGAATCGTTGGCGGCGGTACCAGGCGTCTCATGGTCAGCCGCCCCGAGAACCTCGCCTACCGCGGAAGGTAGGTGGAAAGGCACCCCAGGAAGCCGGTCTGATACAGGACGTAGAGCCATGCGATCACTGCCAGGTACAGGACCGCGAGGAAGCTGAGCTTGGAAGACTTGTGATGGAATACCCCGCTCGCCGCGGCCATGCCAAGCGCTCCCCCTGCGAAGGCCAGCGCGAACAGGGTCTTCTCGGGGACCCGCCACTCGCTCCTGACGGCCCGCGCCTTGTCGATGCCCATGGCGATGAACCCGGCTACCCCGGCCAGCAGCAGCCATGCCCCGACGGCTTCGAAGAACAGGTCGCTCTGCAGGCAGCCCAGCATCGGCTGTCTAAGCTGGCGCGGGCGTATAAGGGCCCATGTCGCGCACGAGGCTCGGATCCTCTACAAGCGGAACCGGTTCAGCAGCCACCTGGTCGTCCTGAGTAGGGCCAGGACGCCTTCTTCGACCGCGCGGATGACGGTCCGGACGGCGCGGCCCATGAGGGAGAGCACGCCCAGCAGACCCATGTGCCATGAGTTGCGGGGCCGTGTCTTAGCACGCTTGCTCGCAGAACGTTGACGCCTGCGTCAAACCCGAAGCCGGTCGGTCGCCGACGGGGAGTGAGCATACATTCAGGTCTCCGAATTGATAACGCGTAAGAATCTCCGCGGCCTTCAGACGCCGTGTCCGAGCCGGCTCCAGCCGAGCGCAGCAGGTCAGTGCGGTCAGAGCTCCTCATCCTCCTGGGCGCCCTGGGGGTCGGGAAGGCCGTGGTCCTGGCCTCGGTGTACGCCGCGCGCCCCGTCCCCGACTTCCTCTACCTGATGAGCACCAGGTGGGACGCCGCCTGGTTCGTCACCATAGCGAGGGTGGGGTACACGGACCTCAACGCGTTCGTCGCATCCCCCACGACCGTGACCCCCCTCTTCCCGTACGCCTTCGCGTTTCCTCCGTTCTACCCCGCGGTGGTCAACGCGCTCTCGCACATGGCCATGCCCGACTGGTTCGCAGCACTCCTCGCCGCGAACGTCCTGAGCGTCCTTGTCCCGGTAGTCGTGTACGTGACGTTCGGATTCAGGGCGGCCCTGCTGATGGAGCTCTTCCCCACCTATCTGGTCTACACCACGATTCCGTACTCCGAGGCCCTCACCCTGCTGTTCCTGTCGCTGGCTGTCCTCCTGGCTCTCAGAGGGAGGCTTTTCGCTTCCTCGGGGTCCCTGAGCCTCGCCTTCATCGGCGCCTACAGCATGGCGTGGGCAGGGCCCTCCTTTGCCCTGGCCTTCTGGAAGCGAATCCGCCGAAGGACCCTCCTCTTCTACCTGCTGCCCCTGCTGGCCGGGGGTCTCGTCCTCTACTGGTTCCAGTCGGCCGCAGGCTCGTACCTGTACTACTTCACAGTGGAGAATGTGCACTGGCACGTCAGCCTCAGCACCCCCTGGGATCAGGCGGTCTGGCTGGCTCAGAGGGACCATGTGGGATTCTGGCCCTTCCCCGGCACCTGGGTGACCCGGAACCTCCCCTTCGAGGCGTTCTACGCCTTCGGTGCTCTCTACCTTCTGGTTTCGAAGCTCGACAACCGCGTCTTCCTTTCGACCTACTCCCTGTCGGTGATCCTGCCGCTCTTCCTCATCATAGGCGGGCCGGCAGAGGCGATCCCGAGGCTCCTGATGCCCGCGTTCCCTGTGTTCGCAGCCTATGCCGTCCCGATCAGGGGGCGCCTCCTCTGGGGCTACGCCGTCGTGTGCCTGCTTCTCACCGTGTGGGTGGCGATGACGCAGACGCTCTTCTTCTTCAGCTGAGCCCCTCGGCTCAGCCGTTCGACGCCTTCCTGATCAGCTGCGTCCCGCAGACCGGGCAGACCGTGAGCTTCGGGTTGGTGTACGTCTTTCCGCACCCGCGGCAGTAGATCTTCCAGGTGATGTTCTTCCACTCGCCCCCCTTCAGCGAGGTAGGGGCGAGGGGTATGGACAGGACGTCGGCGATGTTGCGCACGGCGAAGTCGTCCGAGACCAGGCTGACGCCCCCGCCGCTCCCCTTGAGGTCGAGGGCCAGAGCCAGAAGCGACATGTCTGTCTGTGAGAGGGCGCCGACGTCTCCCGTCTTCACAGCCGTGGTCTTCACCCTGTTGAGGGATTCGACTGTCGGCTCGGTGACCTGGACCCTGCTGTGGATGAGCGAAGAGCCCACGCTGTGGTGCTTGACCTCCTCGAGCACGAGGTAGGTCGTATAGTATCTCCCGTTCCCCTGGTACGGTATCCCCGCGTAGAAGGCGGTGGAATCGAGGACGTATGCCGGCTCAGACAATTGGAGGTTCCTTCAAAGATTCATTCTTACCTGAGGAGGACGGGCCGGCAGATCTGTCGCGGAATCATTAACCTGTGCGATTTGGTCTCCAAGTGGCGCTTATTTAGTTATAGTCGCAGCCGGAACCGCACAACGTGGTGGTTGAAGATGATTAGATTCGCGCATCTCTCCCCCGTCATCTTTGTTCTATAGTGCCCGGAGGGTTAAGACCGACTAGGAAGAGCATTTCAGTGTGCTTTCGGCCTTCAAGTATCGAATATACCCCAAACCCGAGCAGGAGATGCGGCTCAAACGTACCCTGCTTTCCCTGTGCGATCTCTACAACCTGCTGAGAGCCAAGAAAATAGAGGAATACAAACAAAACGGTGTCTCGCTGACAAAGACGAACCTCAGGGCATTAGCATTGGCTGGACGAGGTCACGACTCGAAGCTTCGGCTGGTACATAGCCAAGTTGTCCAGAACGTCGCCGACAGAGTCCACATAGCCTTCGAGGCCTTCCTTGGAGGGAGAGCTAGGTTTCCCAAGAACAAACAGCCGAGAAAGTACCTTTCCCTCACATACCCGCAGTCAGGCTTTAGAGTCGATTCAGAAAGGGGTCTGTATCTTTCCGGCATCGGCTGCGTTAGAATCTTCATGCATCGTTCCCTGCTTGGCAAGGTCGAGAGGCTCACAGTCAAGCGAGAAGCGGACGAATGGTACGCCATATTCCTGACCGAACGGAAGACTCCGCCAAAGCAACCCATCTCCACAATACCTTTGGAACTAGTCAGCGGGGCGGACCTCGGGCTCGAGAAATTCGCTGTGTTAGACAACGGGAAGAGCTTCGATTATCCGGAATATCTCAGACGGTCAGAGGAGAAACTCAAACAATTCCAGAGGAGACTCGGCCGTAAGAAGAGAGGTTCGAAACGTTGGAGTCAACTCTGCCTCTCTCTGGCAAAGCTTCATTTGCACATCAAAAGGCAGAGGGCGGACTGGCAGAACAAGCGAGTCAAGGAGATCTTTTCGGTCAACGAGGTGCTAGTTCTGGAGAAACTCAACATACGGGGGATGCTTGGGAACCATAGGATTGCCAAATCGATTTCAGATGCCGCCTGGGGCGAATTCGTCACGAAGGCCGTCTTCAAAGCCGAAATGCTCGGGAAGCATTTCGTCGCAGTCGATCCATGGGGAACAACACAATTCTGCTATAGCTGTCTTGCATGGGTACCCAAGGACCTTTCAATGAGGGTTCACAAGTGTCCCGAATGCGGGATTGAAATCCCACGCGACTTGAACTCGAGCCGACTCATCAAAAGGCTTGGCATCCAAAGCCGCCCGCCCTCGGACGGAGGGTCGTCACTCGCCGAGCCGAGGCCTCTACCATCCCTAATGGGAGTGGCAAGCCGAGGCGTTGAAGCGGGAAGCCATCAAGAGTGATTGGTGGAGGACGTCACTTAGCTTACATGCGAGTTGTTCGCTTCTTCGTGTTTCCTGCTATTGTTTAATTACTATGGGTGAAAAGGCTCGCCCACTAATTTTGAGCAGTCGTCCCGCCGAACTCGGCAGCGTCAAAGAGGGCAGCTACATCATCATCGACGGCGAGCCGTGCAAGGTCGTGAGCCGGGAGCACTTCAAGCCCGGGAAGCACGGGAGCGCGAAGGTGAGGCTCGTGGCGATATCCCTCTTCACAGGCTCGAAGAAGAGCTACGTGTCGCCTGCGGAGTCGAGGGTCGACATCCCGATGATCGACAAGAGGTCGGGGCAGGTGACCTCGATCATGGACAACACCGTGCAGATCATGGACCTCGCCACCTTCGAGGTGCTCGAGACGCCGAAGCCGACCCCGGAGGAGATGGCCGACCTGAATGGGACCATAGCGGCGGGGGCCGAGGTCGAGTACTGGTCCATGATGGGCCGCAACAAGATCATGCGCGTGAAGGGCGGCGGCTAGGGACTTTCGGTCTGGAAAAGAGAACCTTCCAAGACGGACTGTTCGCCTGATATTCCCCGCGTTCAAAAGCATTGGTTTAACGCTCGAACTCCCGGTGACGCCAGCCAATGAAGAATGCGACAGGAATCGTACCTCTAGCAATACTCGCAGTGCTCCTCATCGCGATCTCGCCGATGGCCAGCGCCTCCACGCTCACAGTGAACCTCAACCCGAAGACCGGGTTGGCCAAGATAGACAGCGTCAGCATCACCAAGATAGTCTTCACCTACCCCTCGGGGTCCATGGTGTCCAACTACCTGAAGAACGTCAGCTCCTCGTTCAAGCTGAACGGGACTTTTGCGAGCACCGATTCGGGCGTCCAGGAGCTTCAGGGCGCCTTCGATCATGAAGGCGGCCGAGTCTCCGTAAGGAACGCGACGGTGTCGATAGACTACACGGCCAAGGGCAATGCCACAGCGCTCGTCGTGGACAAGATGACCAACGTCTCCGCCTGGGTCTCGAACGTCTTCAGGGTCGTCAACGGGACTGTGAAGGCCGACCTCGGATGGAGGGCGTTCGTCGTCACGGGTCCGATGAACTTCGACATGGAAGACCGTTCGGTCGATGTCAACACAGTCGGCTCGACGATGCAGGATTCGCTCGCTTCGCATGAGATCGTGGCGGGCTTCCTGATGGGCGCCTTCGGCGGCGGCGCCATATGGAGCAGGCCCACACTCAACTTCTCAGCGCTCAGCACTCCGCTCAGCACCTGGACGAAGAACTACGATGCCTCGACAAACACCACCACGTTCACCAAGACGATAACCGGGTCGTCCACCTTCACGGCGTCACTAGACTACAACGGACAGAAGTACTCGCTCTCGGCGACGTCAGACCCGACGGGCGTGGTCACAGTGCAAGGATACGCGAACGCGCAGAATGACTCGCTAGTCATGGCACCAGCGCCAGCGTCGACAGGAGCCGGACTACTGGCAGTCGGGGCCGTTGTGGCCGTCCTGCTGGGCCTCGTCGGCTACCTCGCAGTCAAGCGCGGCGTCAGACCAAAGACTCCACTGGCATACTGACAACCCACACGAGGAGGGCTTCGGGCTCTCCTCCTCGTCTTGTTTTGCGGACCATGCCTCCGGTTAAAAGGGGTCCTTGCTGGAGCATTCAGGCATATTGAGCGCCCGCTCCCGTTTTTAATGGCCGACCGGGGGCAGCACCATCGTGTCAGGGAGGCTCCTCATCTTCTGCGGCATCCCGGGGAGTGGCAAGACGACCATAGCCCGCCTGGTGGCCAAGGCCGACCCCGGCGCAGTCCATGTCCAGACGGACGCAGTCAGGGCCATGATCACAGCGCCGACGTTCGATGCGAAAGAGTCGGACTTTGTCTATGGGGTCGCCGTTGCCGCTGCCAGGGAGGCGCTCGACGCCGGCCGCCTGGTGATCCTCGATGCGACATTCGGTAGCAGCAGGCGCAGGGAGAAGACCCTGAAGAGCCTGGCCGGGCACTACTCCAGAGTCGATTTCGTGCTTGTCACCTGCGACCTGCAGACTGCGCTCAGACGGAACGCGGCAAGGACCGGACAGTCGGTGGTCCCTGAGAGGAGCGTGGCTGACATCCTTGCGAACTTCGAGGAGCCAGAAAGGGCGTTCAGAGTGAACAGCTCAAGGGCTTCGCCCCAGGCCGCTGCGGGCGAAATCGTCCAGGCGCTTCTCTACCCGTCGGTTCCGCCTAAGTAGGATCATCCTGTCGATAATCAACTGCTGGCACGAGTTCCTCCTGACACTCATCCCAGGGCTCAACATCGGCGGCCTGACTCTGGGCGCAGTGAAAGGCTAGGCATCAGCCGGCGGGCGAGCCGGGAGGGGTGGAATCCAGGGGGACGTCGAGCCTTCCCGCTCGTGTCAGGAAGTACGTGGCGAGAAAGAGGACCCCTCCGGCTGCGGCGATGTAGGCGCCGACGTCTGCGCTGACGGAGATCTGCACTGCGCGCCCCGTGAACCCCTGCCATCCTGCAAGGCGGTTCGCAGCCTCGTTGCCGATGCCAGAGATCCCGGCGACCCACAGCAGGGTCCCGACCACCTCCAAGACTCCTGACGCGAGCGAGAGCGTCCATCTCGCGAACGAAGCGAAAGCGAGAACCAGCCCCGCTGTCAGGGCGATGATCGCGACGTCCAGCTCCCAGCTGCCTGTGATCAGGGGTGGCATGACTGACTGGACGTAGGCGGTGTAGTCCTGCTGCGTGTAGCTGGGTGGGTTGACCTGCTGCCCTCCGATGAATCCTCCCACCATGCTTGCGACGTCGAAGGCGTTGTACCCGTCTGGGAAGGACTGGGGATTCCCGATGGTCATCCAGAACGCGCCCAGGGAGAGTATGACTACGAAGATGTCCGCGACTATCACGATGCGCGTGTCTACCATGCGCCGACGTCCTCCGTGTGCGGCCTTGCCAAGCCCTGCCGTGGGATACTGGCGGAGCCCCGTTTATCCGTTCTGTAGAAAGACTCGAGGAGAACGCTTTGCGGTGGTCCATGTCCCTCATGCTCGGACCACCCAGAATGGGAGTCCGGTCGGATCTGAGCCGTCTCTCTTTGGGGTTCGACAGGGCGTCAATCAAGCGACGCTGAAATGGAGCAGCACCAGATTGCCCCATTCGTCCCCGGTTACGACCGTGTATGTTCCAGCCTCGAACTCGTGGAAAGTCGCCGGTGGGGATCCGGGCGGTGGATTCCAAAAGCCCGTCCAGTAGCCGCTGATCGTGATAGTCACGTTCATCTGGAGTTTCATATTGGAATTGACCTGCACATTGCTGCTCTCCGGTTGAAATACGAGGTATTGGAGATAGGTGACGGGGCACGTGGTCGGTGGACCAGGCTTGAACATATCGAGGGTCGTCCCAGCTGAGATGTTTTGCACTGTGTAGTACCCCCTAAGGACCGCCACTCCGAGCGGGTATTGTAGGCATGGGACTCCGCTCACAAGACCCTTGACAGGCCACTGATATGCGAAGGTGACGTTGTTCAGAGTCGATAGCATGTTGGTCAGACTGGCGTTCATGGTGACGTATTCCCCCGGCTGGAACTCGGTGGAATTGAGAGTCAGACTCAGTCGCAGGTTCTGCTGAGTTGCTGCAGAAGCCTTTGCTGAAGCCACATTGAAGTGCGCGAGCGCCTGCTGACCCCAGGCGTCGAAGACTACGACGGTGTATGTGCCAGCAGGAAATGGCTGGAAGGTGTATGCGAGGCCGTAGCCTATTCGCGTATAGTAGCCCCCCAGTACGATAGTTTCATTGTTCGAATTGGCTCCATATGGCCTGAACACGTAGGTGTTCTGAATGGGGGCGATGCAGGATGGTGTCCAGTTAGAATCGTAAGGGTTTGGGCTGTTACGATTGTATTGGAGGAGAGGAGAATATTTCGAAATGTTTCCGAAAGCAAAGGTGTATGTTCCCTCGTAGATGTTCACGCCGAGGCCAGACTGCACGGTGCAAGGAGCCTGCATGGGGTTGTCTACCCCGGACGTGCTCACCACAATCGTAGCAGATGTGGGATTGTAGACCCAAGCCCTGATGGTCACGTTCTGACCTTGGGTGAGGTCATCGGGCCCGACCTGAATGGCGAGCTGCAGACCATTGACGTAAGGAGGAGGGGCAGCCGGGGTTGTCAGAGTAGAGGTCGACGTGGAGGTTACGGTGCGCTCGTTCGCATTGCCGGCAAGGTAACCTGCCCCTCCCCCTATCAGGATGGCTACTATCGCTATCACGGCTACGACTGCTCCCTTCAAAGTCGGAAAATGATGGCTACGACGGATATACGGCTAGTTACCAGAACGGACCTGGTAGCGGAATCATGCGTGTTTGATCATAGCTGGCAGCGCCCTATCGACGGGTGACGCTTCGGGCGTTTGACCGCACCTGTCTCATGCTGGCGCTCGGCTGGACCCGTCCGGGCTGGAGCACCCGAATCCCGTCGGACCGGCTCGGTCTCGAAAAGCTTATGACAAATTCTCAATCGTCGCCGGAGCAAAGAGTTGGACCGCCATTAGGCGCAGACAGTCTTCGGGGGCCTCCGGACGGAAGGACCTTTCCGCATGGTCCTACTATGCGGCTGTCGACGAGATATACCACGCCAAGTGGGCTGCCAACCAGCTGTCGCGCTTCGAAGTCGTGAGGGAGGCCGTCCGCCACTTCTGGCCCGACGGCTACCCAGTCAAGCTGATACAGGTAGCCGGCACCAGCGGGAAGGGGTCGACCAGCCAGTTCATCCAGGCCGGGCTTTCGAGCTTCGGGAAGGCGGGCGCCTATGTGAAGCCGCACGTCTTCGACTTCGCGGAAAGGTTCGTGCTCGACAGGGGGCTCGCGGATCACGGCGAGATAGTCAGGGTCTGGGAAGAAGACGTCAGACCCTACAGCGTCGAAAGCGCCATGCGAGGCGAGGCGTGGACGCTCGATCATTTCGAGGCCAGCCTGCTGATCGCGCTGAAGCTGTTCGAGAAACACCGTCTCCGCTGGGCCGTCGTCGAGACCGGGATGGGAGGACGCTACGACCCAGCCACAGCCCTCGAAGTGGTCGCCACGGTCGTGACCAACGTGGGGCAGGATCATGAAGAGGCCCTCGGGGCGGAGCATTGGCAGAGGGCGGTGGAGAAGGCCGGGATCTGCAGGCCCGGAGTCCCGCTGTTCAGCGCTGACCAGGACGAGAGGACCATAGGGGTGCTGAAAGATGTCTGCAGAGACGTCGGGGCCCCCTACCACCACCTGACAATGAAAGACGTCAACCGCGTGAAGAGGCTGGTGGCCGGAAGGGGGAGGCCGAACAACCCCGACCGCCTGCTCTTCTCCGAGCACCAGATGGTGAACGCGGCCCTCGCAGCCAGGGTCGTGGACTTCCTCGTGGGCGGGGCGAGCCTGGAGCGGCTGGCCCGGAGCTTCCTTGTCACCAGATATGTCGGGAGGTTCTGGAAGATCGATAAGGACGTGTACGCCGACGTGGCCCACAACTCGAGCAAGACCAAGGCCCTGGCCAACGAGCTGAAAGCCCGTTTTCCAGGGACCAAGAAGGTGTTCGTAGTCGGTATAAGTGGCCCGAGGGACCCTGTCGCCGTGGTGGGCCCGATCGTACCCCAGGCCAAGGCCCTCGTGATCACCTCCGCCGGGTTCAAGGGGCAGGATCCAGGCAGAGTCTACGCGCGCCTCCGCGACGCGTTCCCCGAGACCCCGATACACCTGGCCCCGAACCCGGCGACGACCCTTTCCGTCGCCAGGAACATCCGCGGCCAGTCGGAAGTCATAGTGTTCACAGGGTCGACCTACATGATAGACCAGGCGCTCAACCAGGACGAGCACCTGCGTCATCTGAACGCCAGCGTAGGGTGGAGGGAAGAGAACCGGAAGCAGGTGTCTGGCTCTCCGAGCTCCTCGCTCCCGGAGGAGAAACGATGAAGGCGAAAGGGGGGAAGAGAACGGAGAGAGGGTTCGGATTCGACTCCTACCTGTCCCCGTTCACATGGAGGTACGGTTCCCCGGAGATGAGGGACCTCTTCTCGGAGGTCGGGAAGAGGGCCCGGTGGAGGAAGGTGTGGCTGGCGCTGGCGGAAGGCGAGCACAAGCTCGGTCTCGTCACGAAGGCAGAGCTGGACGGCATCCGCTCCAAGGCCGGCAGAGAAGACGTCGATGTCGAGGCAGCCCAGGAACTGGAGAAGACGATCCGGCACGACCTGATGGCTGAGCTCAGGACCTTTGCAGCGCAGGCTGGGAAGGGGGGCGGGAAGCTCCATCTGGGCGCCACGTCGATGGACATCGAGGACAACGCCGACGCCCTGATCTTCCTGGAGGCGATCGGGATCATCAAATCGAAGCTCGTCGGGTGCCTCGCTGAGTCGAGGAAGCTCGTTCTCAAGTACAAAGACACCGTCTGCATGGGCTGGACCCACCTGCAGCCGGCCGAGCCGACCACCCTGGGCTACAGGATCGCGAACTACGCCCAGGACCTGGTGACAGACGTGGAGTTCCTTGACGCGGTGAAGGGATTCGTCCTCGGCAAAGGGGTCAAGGGCGCGGTCGGGACTTCGGCCAGCTTCAAGGCGCTTCTGGGGAGCGACGCCAGGGTGAGGGAGCTCGAGGACGACGTGATGATCAGGCTGCGGCTCCACGCCTTCGAGGTATCCTCGCAGACATACCCGAGGAAGGTGGACTTCCTGATTCTGTCGGCCCTGGCATCGATCGCGCAGAGCTGCCACAAGTTCGGCCTGGACCTGAGGGTCATGCAGTCCCCCGCTTTCGGCGAGCTTTCGGAGCCTTACGGCAAGCTGCAGGTCGGATCCAGCGCAATGCCGTTCAAGAGGAATCCAGTCACAGCGGAAAGGATGTGCTCGCTCGCTCGGGTCGCGGCGACAGCGCCCCTGGTGGCGTTCACCTACGCCTCAAACAGCATCCTCGAGCGGACTTTGGACGATTCTGCGGCGAGGAGAATTGTGATCCCGGAGGCCTTCCTGGCCGTCGACGAGTGCCTGACAATCTACGAGTCGCTCGTCAGGGGGCTGTGCGTCTACCCCGTGATGATGGAGAGGAACCTGGAGAGGTTCGGCCCGTTCGCAGGCACGGAGGCGGTGATGATGAAGCTCGCGGAGAAGGGGATGGACAGACAGGAGATGCACGAGCTCCTCAGAAACAGGTCCAACGAGGCCTGGGGCGAGGTGATGGCCGGGAGGCCGAACCCCCTGCTGAGCATACTCTCGGAGGACAGGACGATATCGTCCAAGCTTTCGGGCGCGGAGGTGCGCAGGCTGCTGGACCCGAGGGGCCACGTCGGCGACGCGAGCGAAAGGTGCGAGAGTTTCGTACGCAAGAAGGTTGACCCGATCCTGGCGAGGCACGCCAGGACTGGGAAGCACAGCCGATGACCGGCTAGGCCAGCCTTTCTCCGTTGACCAGGACGCCAGTCCCCTTCTTGACCTTCCCTAGATGATGAGTCGTGAACCCGTCCGACCTGAAGACGCGGGCGACCTTCTTCGTGTCCGAGGAGGGGACGCAGAGGCAGAGCCCGATCCCCATGTTGAAGGTCCTGTACATCTCGCGTGGCCTGATCCCCCCCTCTTTCATGAGAAGCTGGAAGATGGGAGGGACTGGGGGGAGGGTCAGGTCGAACTGCAGGTTCCTCCCGCCTACGAGCCTCGCGAGCTTGGAGAAGGAGCCCCCCGTTATGTGCCCGATGCCGTGGACTTCCGCCCCAGCGACGGCCTTGAGCGTCGGCCTGACGTAGATCAGGGTCGGCTCGAGCAGCGCGTCGCCCAGGGTCGAGCCGAGCTCCTCGACGTGGCGGGCGAGCCGCCGGCGTCTGAAGACCCTCCTGGCGAGAGTGAACCCGTTCGAGTGCAGCCCCGAGCTTGCGACCCCCAGCACCTCGTCCCCCTCGGCTATGGCCGAGCCGTCTATCAGAGCGTCCTTCCTCACGATCCCGACCCCCATCGAGACCAGGTCGAAGCCGCGGCCTCCTCTCCCCTTCACCACTTCTTTCATGATCGCAGTCTCCCCCCCTACGATCGCCACCGAAGCCTGCCTCGCTCCCTCGACCAGCCCCTTGGTGAGCTCGGCGACCAGCCCCTCGTCTTCCCTCTGCAGGGCGATGTAGTCCAGCAGCGCGATCGGCTCCGAGCCCAGGCAGATCAGGTCGTTGACAGTCATGGCGACGCAGTCGATGCCTACGGTGTCGAAGCGCCGCATCTCCTGCGCGACGAGGACCTTGGTCCCCACGCCGTCTGTGTGCAGCGTGAGCGCGGTGCCGCCGCCCAGGTCCACGACCCCGCCGTACAGCCCTATCCCTCTGAGAGGCGCCCCGACCATGCCCTCCCTGAGGGGGAAGGTCGCTTCGAGGCGCTGCGCCAGGGAGCGCTGGATGCGTCGGACGGTCCGGACGTCGACCCCTGCCCTGGCGTACGATTGATGCTGCAAGCGACCCGCCGGGCTAGAACGCCTTTCCAGTCAGCTTCTCGTACACCGCGATGTACCTCTGGCTCGTCTCCGCCACCAGAGCGGGCGGGAGCTCTGGAGGGGGCGGCGCCTTGGCCCCGGTCTTCCTGGCGGCGTCGAGCTTCGCCTTGTACCCGGCCGAGACCAGCCAGTCCCTCACAGGCTGCTTGTCGTAGCTGTCCTGCGGCTTCCCCGGCGAATAGGCGGACTTCGGCCACAGCCTGAACTCGTCCGGCCCGATCGAATCTCCGAGCAGGATGCGCCCTTCCTCGTCCTTCCCGAACTCGAGCTTGACGTCGGCCAGTATGAAGCCCGCGTCGGACGCGCGCCGCCGCAGGGCCTCGTAGACCCGGATGGAGGCCTCCTTCACGTCCCCGAGCTCGGCCTGGGTCATCCTGCCTTCCCTGACTATCCCTTCTTCGGTGATGGGCTCGTCTTTCACGTCTGATTTGGTCGTGGGGTCGTAGTATGGCCGAGGGAGTTGTGCGGCCATGACCTTCTCGACCGGGAGGGAGACCTCCCCCTTCGTCAGCCTCTCCATCAGGCTCCCGTACAGGTACCCCCTGACCACGCATTCGACCGGGATCATCTTCATCTTCTTGACGACCATCATGTCGTCCCCTTCGAGCCTCACCATGTGGTGGGGGACGTGCAGGGTCTCGAACAGGTGCGCCCCCAGCCTGCAGAGGACCTCCCCCTTGTGCGGGACCCTGGTCGGGAGGACGACGTCGAAGGCCGAGAGCCTGTCGGTGAAGTGGAAGAGGAGGTGGCCCTCGTCGAGCTCGTAGATGTCCTTCACCTTGCCGGAGCGGACGAACCTCCCAGGCGGGGTCATCTCCATCCCTCCCTCATCTTGGCGATGTTCTCTGAGACGACTGGGTCGCCGAGGGCGAGGATTTCCGCTGCCAGTATCCCCGCGTTCCGGGCGTTGTCGACGCCCACGCTGGCCACCGGGACGCCAGGGGGCATCTGGACGATTGACAGGAGGGAATCGAGGCCGTCTAGCTTCACCTTCACCGGGACGCCGATCACCGGCTTCACAGTGAGAGAGGCCATCACCCCTGGGAGGTGCGCGGCCAGTCCTGCG
The DNA here is from genome assembly GCA_027310575.1 of bacterium. Classification (GTDB taxonomy): domain Archaea; phylum Thermoproteota; class Nitrososphaeria; order Nitrososphaerales; family Gagatemarchaeaceae; genus UBA183. Next base: position 16,477 of record DAIDAO010000015.1, read on the forward strand.
ACGCCTATGAAGACCCTGGCAGGAGACTTCGACATGTAGTCCCTGAGCTTCTCAGGGTTCCTGTGGGCGGAGATGAACTGGACTTCGTGGGCGACCCCCAACTCTGTGAGCACCTTGGACGCCTCCTCGACCACCGCCTGGTCGCTCCTGCTCCCTGCGACTATGGCCACGGCGATCGTGCCGCTCATCCGGAGGCCTCCTGGAAGACGAGCGTCCTTCTCTCGGTCACGAACGCGTCGAGCGGGACGTCGGACCGCGTGGCTGGGACCTCTTCGATGCGTTGCGACTCGAACGCAAGCCCCACGCTGAGCGCCCCGCCCCGGTGCTTCAGCTCTCTGTCGAAGTACCCCTTGCCGTAGCCGATCCTCCCTCCTTTCTCGTCCCAGGCTACGACGGGCACGAGCACGAGCTGGGCGCTGCTGAGCGGGACGGGCCTGGACGTCGGAGGCGGCTCCAGTATCCCGAAGTATCCGGGGACCAGCTCGTCGAGGGCCCGGATCTCGCAGAAGTCGAGCCTCATGGAAGCGGCGTCGGTCCTTGGCACCAGGACCTTCTTTCCCGACGAAAGGGCCGAGCGGATGATCCCCTCAGTCTGGACCTCGTCCTTCTTGGCCACGTATGTCGCGATCACCCGCGCGCCCATGTACTGGGGGAGCGCCAGCAGCCTATCCCTGATCCGTCCGCTCAGGGACCCCACTTCTTCGGGCGCGAGCGAGCGCCTTGCCCTGAGGGCCTGCTGCCTTGCTTCCTTCTTGTCCATCAGCTGGTCACCGTCGGGACCAGGACGTGGCTCTGGTTTCGCGCCGCGATGATGGTGTTCTGCATGAGCATCACGACGGTCATCGGACCGACCCCTCCAGGGACTGGCGTTATGTGCGAAGCCTTCTTCGACACTCCTTCGAAGTCGACGTCCCCCACGAGCTTCCCGTCGACCCTGTTCATCGCCACGTCGACCACGACCGCCCCTTCCTTCACCATCTCGGCGACGACAGTGAACGGGGGCCTCCTCCCCACTGCCGTGACGAGGATGTCAGCCTCCCTTGTTATCGAGCTGAGGTCGGCGGACTTCGAATGGCAGACGGTCACCGTCGCGTCTTCGTTGAGGAGAAGGTGGTAGAGCGGCCTCCCCACCAGAGGGCTCCTGTTCACTATCACTGCCCTGGATGAACGTATGGGGACGTCGTAGTGGTGGAGGAGCGCCATTATCCCCTTCGGGGTGCACGGGACAAGGTCGCTCTCGCCGTGGGCCAGCTTGCCGGCGTTCGCTGCTGTCAGCCCGTCGACGTCCTTCGCAGGGCTGAGGCGCTCGAGCATCGCCCGCTCGTCGAAGTTGGGCGGAAGCGGGAGCTGGAGGAGGATGCCGTTCACGTCCGGGTCAGCATTGAGGGAGGCGACCAGGGCGGCCAGCTCGCTCTCTGTGGATTCTTGGGGGAGGCTGTGGCTCCGGGTCGCTATGCCGATGCGCTCGGCCGCCTTGTGCTTGCTGGCGACGTAGACCTTCGAAGCGGGGTTGTCCCCGACCAGGATGGTGGCGAGCGTGGGCTGGACACCGGACGCCCTCATCCTTTCCACTTCGGCCTTCAGGCGGGCGCCAAGCTCTGAGGCCAGGGCCTTGCCGTCCATTATGACCGCGGTCATCGCCTGACCTCCACCCTCCTCCCGTTGATCCTGAGCCTGCCTTCGACGAAGAGCCTGACCGCCTCCGGGTAGGCCCTGTGCTCCTGCCTCAGTATCCGCGACGACAGGGAGCCTTCGTCGTCCCCCTCCTCGACCGGGACTGCCCTCTGGACTATGATCGGCCCCGCGTCGACTTCGGGGACCACGAAGTGTACGGTGCACCCCGAGACTTTGACCCCGTGCGAAAGGGCCTGCCGCTGGGCCTCGAGGCCCGGGAACGACGGGAGGAGCGCCGGGTGGATGTTCATCATCCTCCCTTCGTACATCTCGACGAAGCTCTTTGGAAGTATCTTCATGAAGCCGGCCAGCAGGACCAGCCCGCTCCCCGGCATCACGCCGTGCTCCCCGAGGGCGGCTGCGAGCTTCGCGCCGTAGTCCTCCCTCGCCAGCCCTTCGCTCGGAAGAGCGACGGCTTTGACGCCGTGACTGCGGGCCACCCGGAGCGCCCTGGCGGCCGGGTCGTTGCTTATCACGACAGAGACCCTGGCACCCCTGATCGAGCCCCGCTCGATCGAGGTCAGTATCGCCTCGAGGTTGGACCCGCGGCCTGAGACGAGGACGCCTATGTTGAGCACTTCAGGTCTTCACCTCTTCGTCGGAGAGCAGAGGGGGGGTGATTCCGAGCTTGGAGTAGTCCCCGGTCACGCAGGCTGTGCAGAGGCTGTCGGCAGGGAGGCCGATGCCCTCGCTCAGTCCTTCGATGTCGTTGTAGTGGAACTCGTCGACCCCGACCGCCTTGGCGACCTTCGACGCGGCATTCTTGCTGTCCTCTTCGTCCTTGGCCACCCTGTGCGCGATCAACTCTTCCTTGCTGGGGAAGTCGATGCCCATGAAGCAGGGATGCCTGATTGGAGGGAAGGTCACTGCCATCTTGATGCTCTTGGCCCCCGCCTTCCTCAGCGCGTCGACGATTATCTTGGAGCTCGTCCCCCTGACTACGCTGTCGTCCACGAGCACGACGTCCTTCCCCTTGATCGTGTCTCCGATCGGGATTATCCTCTTCACTACCTCCTCCCTCCCGCCCTGCCCCGGTTCGATGAACGACCTGATGCTCCCCCTGCGCCTGTACCTGTCCTTCATCAGCCCCTCGTCCATGGGGATGCCGCTCTCGGTCGCGAAGCCGAGGGCGGCGGGCCTGGCCGAGTCCGGGACGGGTATCACGACGTCCGCGTTGACCCTGAACCGCTTCGCCAGCGTCCGGCCGATCCTCTTCCTAGCTTCATAGACGGAGATGCCGTTCACGCGGGACGACGGGTGGGCGAAGTAGGTGTACTCGAAGGAGCAGTAAGCCGTGGGGGCCTTCGGTGCGAACCTGAACGACTCCAGCACGCCGCGCTGGCCGTCGAACCTGACGATCTCCCCCGGTTGTATGTCCCTCACGAAGTCCGCTTCGACCGCCTCGAGGGCGCATGATTCCGACGCCGCGATGAAGGTCTTCGAGTCTTCGTGCCATCCCAGGGAAAGCGGCCTGTATCCTCGGGGGTCCCGGGCCGCGTAGACCTGCCCCTTGTGCAGTATGACGAAGCAGTAGGCGCCGACGAGCTCGGTGGAGAGCCTCTGGAAGGCGTGGAACAGGTCGTCCTCCTCGCCGAGGTGGTGGAGGAGCCTGTAGCCCGCTGCCTTGGTGTCCGACTCGCATGAGAGGTTGAACTCCTTCATGACCGGCGCAGACAGCTTGTCGACGTTCACTATGGTGCCGTTGTGGGCGATCGAGAATTCGGAGCCGATCTGGAGAGGCTGGGCGTTCTCCAGGACCGACCTCCCCTTCGTCGAGTACCTGACGTGCCCGATGGCCGAGCTCCCGGCGTAGGGCGCGAGCTCGTCGGAGTAGAGACGCCAGTCGGTCGCCAGGCCCATCTTCCGGAAGACCGGCTTGCCTTCGACTGATATCCCCCAGGATTCCTGGCCCCTGTGCTGAAGCGCCTCCAGGGACTGGAGGACCTTCGGGACGACGTCCGCCCCGTTGGCCGAGCAGGCGCCCACAAGGCCGCACTTCTCCTTCACGTCCGTCATGCCATCAGCCTCCCGATGGGGCTCTCCCAGGTCTGCGCCAGCGAATCGAGGTCCAGCCTTGCCAGCTGCCTGCCCCGGTCCTTGAGCGCGAGGTCCGTCCCGCCCGTGCTTCCGAGCCGGGCGTATTCGACGCCGGCCGACTTCAGGGCCGCCTCGGTCTCCGCCGTACTTCTAGTCGAGACGACGAACCTGCCATGGGACTCGGAGAAGAGCGCTTCCTGCGGCGTCATCGCCTTCCTGACCGCCGCTATGTCGAGCTCCGCACCCATCCTCGAGGGGATGCACATCTCGGCGAGTGCGACCGCGAGGCCGCCCCGGGAGCAGTCGTGAACTGCGCTGACCGTCCCTGCGCGCACCAGTCTGATCATGGCGCGGAAGAGGACAGAGTCCTTGAGCGGGTCGGCCTTCGGGACCACGCCCGCAGACACCTTCAGCACTCTTTCGTAGTACTCGGAAGCGCCCATCTCCTTCCTCGTCCTCCCCAGCAGGTAGACCGACTCCCCCTCCGCCCGGAACCCGGCGCTCGCCCTGCGGGCGTCTCCTGGAGAGATCCCGACGACCATAGCGACGGGGGACGGCTTGATCGCGCGCTTGGTCGAAGCGTCTTCGTTGTAGAAGCTCACCTTGCCCCCCACCACGGGTATCGGGAGGCCCCTGCAGTACTCCGCCATCCCTTCGACGGTCTCCCTGAAGGCCCAGTAGACCTCTGGGTCGGACGGGTCCCCGAACTGAAGATGGTCCACGAGCGCCACCGGCTCTGCCCCCAGCGTCACGACGTTCCTGCAGGCCTCGGCGACGCAGCCCGCCGCGCCCCTCCGCGGGTCGAGGGAGCTGTGCCTGCTGTTCGCGTCCGCCTTCGCGGCGAGCATCGACCCGTTGGGGAGCCTCAGGAGGGCGGCGTCCCCTCCCCCCGGCTTCACCACTGTCCTCAGCCCGACTTCGTGGTCGTACTGCTCGTAGACCCACCTCCTGCTGGAGATGTTGGGGGAAGAGAGGAGCGCGAGGAGCGATTTCGAGATCTCGGGCTCCTTCGGGGATCCCGTCGGCGCGGGCGGGCGGGGCGGCCTCCGTGCGGGCCATGCGACGAGGGGCGCCTCGGCTACCAGCTGGGCAGGCAGGTCGGCTTCGACTGCGCCCTTCCAGCGGATTTTCAGGGAGCCGTCCCCTGTGACAGTTCCTATCACGGAGTGGGGGACGCCGTACTTGTCGAGGATCTTGACGACCGGGCCGGCGTCCTTCGGGTCGAGGACCAGGAGCATCCTTTCTTGGGATTCGGACGTCATGATCTCCCTGGGGCTCATGTCCCCCTCCCTCTGCCTGACGCGGCTCAGCTCGACGTCTACCCCTGTCCCGCCTTTGGCGGCTATCTCGGAGAGGCCTGTGGAGAGCCCGCCGCCCCCGAGGTCCTTCATCCCGTGGAGGAGGCCGGTCTCGACGACTTCGAGCAGCGAGTCGAGGAGGAGCTTCTTCATGAACGGGTCTGGGACCTGGACTGACCTCCTCTCGGACTCTGGCCCCTTCGCCAGGTTCTTCGATGCGAAGGAAGCGCCCCCTACCCCGTCCCTCCCCGTGCTCCCGCCGACCATGAGTATGGCGTCCCCCGGGCGCTTAGCCTCGCCGAGCGTGAGCAGCCCCTTCTTCCCTACGCCGACGCAGGCCACGTCCACGAGGCAGTTCTTCTCGAAGCTCTCGTCGAACTCGATGTCGCCTGCGACCGTGGGGACGCCGACGCAGTTGTGAGTGATGATCCCGCCAGAGGTGACGTAATTGTGCGTTCCCTCGACTTCAAAGTTGAAGACTGAGAAGTCCCCCTCGACTTCTTCGATTTGGACAATCTTCACAGATGCAAAACGGCCCAAAGAGACGCTTCGGTAGTGCTCCATCGAAGGCATGGTGTAGAGAGCCAGGCGCCCGTTTGCCTTGGCGACGATCTCGCTCGAGAAATTGACCTTCAGGGCTTCGATGCGAGCCCTTCCACAGATAGTGAGTTCGTAGAAGGGGACACTCGAGCCAGTGTGAAATGAGACGGAACAAGACGGCACGTAGGACAAAGATTGGAGGAGAAGCAGGATTTGCTGAAAGAGGAGTTGGCTAGAACTTCCAAACCTCAAGTCGATTGAAGCGGAATTCGAGGTTCGTAGGGATCCATCGCCCCTGAGTACACCCTTGAGCAGCTCGAGATTCAGCTCCAGGGGATTACTGTAGAATATGCTGGGGATTACCTTATTGTAAGAATTTTCCCCTGCACCGAGCACCTCACTGAAGAACCAGCCTAGTATTCGGGACGAGACCCTGACCTGCACGGAGTTTGTCTTCGTTGCGCGCTTGGTGTACCTAATCCGTAGCCCGTCCAAGATGGAACAGACGTCATGGATGTACTCGGACTCGTCGCGCCGAAATGTCCAAACCACTCTGGAGGTCCTTCCCGACCCGCCTGCGCCTTCCTCATCGTGCACGCACCCTTCAGCCAAATAGTACCCGACGAGCCGAGAGAAGCCCTTGTCGAGATTGATGATTGCGGGTATCTTCGTGGCATTCCCTCTCCGAGGGTATAGGAGTAGCTCCTCTCTAGGCAAGCGGAACGTCGAAAGCGATTCGACTGAAAGCAGCTCGTTCAGCGGCAGATAGTTCATCCCAAAATAGTGGCACCTTCGAGATGAGCTTACTCCAATCTGGCGAAGGAGCGGGTCGAGCTGCTCTTTGAACTCGCGCAGCTTGCGACCGTTCGATTTTACCGTAATTCCCGCTACCGCACCTCTCTCCTTGAGTTCGTCGATGAGGTCGAATGCCGTCTGCTTCTCCTGCTCCTGTACCGGGTATGGGAAGTCGCAGGCAATCGGCAGGGAGTCGCCTGGTCTCAGAGACTTGGCTTGAATGGCCGTAACCTGCCCGTCCCTTACGAGGAACATTGGATGATCTGGAGTTACTTCGATTTCGCGGCCCAGACCGGTCTTGATCCTTACGAGCCTACTCGCCTTAGCTTCGTAGACTCTCGAGACTCTCCGGAATTGCGCCTCGGAGTTTCCAAAATCAAAGGATAGCAGCCGCAAGTCAGAGAGTGGCCTGCTTATCGTCAGGCCATCCGCGTTATATTCATGAGAAAGTCTGTTTTGAGAGGCGAGAGCCTCGACCAGTTCGCTCGCTTTCGCGACGCGGAACTTGCCCGATTCGGTGTAATACACACTCTCGTTCTCCGAAAGGCAGTTGCCGTAGTCTGCGATTCCCTTGACCACGTTGCGGAGGAGCCACCGCGAGTGGCCGCTCGCCTCCGGGTCGCCGAACCTGAGCACGTCCAGGAGCGCTATCGGCCTGGTCCCCATCGAGAGGATGTCCCGGAGGACCCCCCCTATCCCGGTCGACGCGCCGCCATAGGGGTCGACCGCTGACGGGTGGTTGTGGCTCTCGATGTGGAGGGTCACGACGTCCCCCTCCCCGACGTCGATCACCCCGGCGTCGTACCCCGGGCCGAGCAGGACCCGCTTCCCTGAGGTGGGGAAGAGCTTCAGCAGGGCTCTGGACGACTTGTAGGAGCTGTGCTCAGACCACTCGGCGTCTATGATCGCCCACTCTGTCTCGTTGGGCTCGCGGCCCAGCAGCCGCCTGACGGTGGCTGCCTCCTGGTGCGTCAGCCCCAGCACGAGTCCGGCTGTGATCATGTCAATCGCTCCTCAACAGGGAGCTGAAGATCAGGGCGCCGTCGGAAGAACCTGAAGGGCTGAGGATGGGTTCAGTGGCCCTTTCGGGGTGGGGCATCAACCCCACCACGTTCCCCGCCCTGTTGCAGATCCCGGCTATGTTCTCCAGAGTCCCGGTGGGGTTGGAGGAGGCGACCGGGTTCCCGCCGTCGTCGCAGTACCTGAAGACGACCCTCCCGCCTGTTTTCAGCTCGTGCAAACCCTCGTCCGGGGAGTAGTACCTCCCTTCGTTGTGGGCGATGGGGAGGTGCAGGACCTGCCCCTTCTTCATGCCGCGCGTGAAGCTGGTGCTCTCGTTCTCCACGCGGACGGCGGTCCACTTGCAGACGAAGCGCAGCGAGGCGTTCCTCAGAAGCGCGCCGGGCAGCAGGCCGGCTTCGATCAGGATCTGGAAGCCGTTGCAGATGCCGAGGATTGGGACCCCCCTGTCGGCGAGCCTGCCGATCCGTTCGAGAGCCGGGCTCCTGGCGGCTATGGCGCCGGCCCTCAGGTAGTCCCCGAAGGAGAAGCCCCCAGGGACTACGACCGCGTCGTAGCCGGCGATGGCGTCCTCGTGCCAGACGAGGTCTGCGCTCATCCCCTTCAGCGTCCGGACCGCGGTCACAGCGTCGAGGTCGCAGTTGCTCCCCGGAAAGCGGACCACCGCGACGCGTCTGTTCGTCTGCTACACCTCCACTGAGATCGAGTGGGCCGCAGGGTTGTAGATCCGCAGTTCGTCGCACATGCGCGTCACCAGGCTCTTGGCGCTCTCTGCGTCCCTGGCCTGGACCTCCACCCTGAGGAACTTCCCGCTTCTGATCGCCCTGACCTGCCTGAAGCCCGATTTGGAGACGAGGTTGTTGTAGATCACGTCCCCTTCCGGGTCGCTGGCGCCCTCGGTGTTCGAGATCACTACCTTGACGGAGAAGACGCGGGGCCCGGGCACATGAAGCCGCAATTTCTGAATCGTATTTAAGATGGTTTTGGCACAGACTCCGCAATTACACCACTAAAGCGAAATTGGTGTTATTTACGAGAAGGCAGCGACCTCGATCATGCAGGGCGGCGGCCTAATCAAGGTGGAGACGGCTGTGCTGAGCGTCTCCGACAAGAAAGGGCTGGTAGAGTTTGCGGCCCGGCTGGCTGGGTTCAAGGTGGAGATGCTCGCCACCGGCGGGACTTACAGCGCCCTGAAGGAGGCCGGCATCAAGGTCAGGAGCTTGCAGGAGGACATGAAGCTCCCGACGGCTGTCTCAGGGAGGGTCAAGACGCTGCACGCTCCGCTGCACGCCGCCATACTGGCGAGGCGGACAGACGAGCATCTGGCCGAACTCGGGTCGATGGGGGTGAAGCCCATGGACATGGTCGTCTGCAACTTCTACCCGTTCGAAGAGGCGCTTCGCAAGAAGGGGGCGGGGGACGGCGAGCTGGTGGAGAGCATAGACATCGGCGGCCCCACGATGGTGAGGGCCGCTTCGAAGAACTTCGAGAGGGTGACTGTGGTCCCGGCCCCGAGGTTCTACGGCTCGGTCTTGGACGAGCTGTCGAAGAACGGCGGCGCGACCACGCTCGAGTTCAGGAGAAGGATGGCGGTCGAGGCGTTCTCGATCACCGCTTCCTACGATTCGATGATCTTCAATGGCCTCAGGGAAGGAGGTCCGGCGGCGCTCCCGCAGAAGCTGCTGATCTCTGCGTCGAAAGTCCAGGACGCGAAATACGGGGAGAACCCTGACAGGAAGGCGGCAGTCTATTCGATCGACGGCTGGTCCACGATGTCCGGCTGGAAGCAGCTCGCAGGGGACGTGCTCTCGTTCAACAACTTCCTCGACGTCGGCAGCGCCTACGACATAGTAGAGGGGTATGAAGGCGCGGCGGCAGTGGCGACTGTCAAGCACGGCCAGATCAGCGGCTTCGCGTTCGCCCCCACGGTGGCGGAGGCCTATTCGCTTGCCCACTCGTGCGACCCCGAGGCAGACTTCGGCGGCACTGTGGTGACGAACGGGCGGGTGGGCCTCGAGGCCGCGAGGCTCATAGGGAGGAACGAAGGGGCGCACGACAAGTCGGTCTACACCGAAATCGTGATCGCGCCTGACTTCGACGGGGAGGCAGTGTCGCTCCTGGAAAGGAAACAGAAGAAGAAGATCAGGGTAGTGCAGACCGTAGGGAGGCCCGACTACCCGTTCGACCTGAAGGTGGTCGAGGGGACTGTCCTCGCCCAGAACGCTGTGGACTACAGGTCGAAGCTAGAACCGGCGGCCGTGACCGTCCCCACGAAGGAGAAGCCCGACGACCAGGAGCTCGCGAAATTGCTGGCCGCCTGGGAGGTGGTCAGGAAGGTCCAGTCGAACGGCATAGTGATCGCGGACGGGAGCTTCGAGAATGGGATCCTGAACCGCTTCTGGACCCTCGGGGTCGGCAGCTTCCGCAAGCGCAACGGCGCAGTGAAGATCGCCCTGGACAACTCAGGGGGGAGGGCCGCGGGAGCGGTCTGCGCCTCGGATGGGTTCTTCCCGTTCAGGGACAGCGTCGACATGCTTGGGGATGCGAAGGTCTCAGCCATCATCCAGCCTGGCGGGTCGGTGAGCGACGCGAAGGTGGTCGAGGCTGCCGACGAGTACGGCATCCCGATGGTGTTCACGCACACGCGGGCTTTCAAGCACTAGCGGGCCGGCGGCCTGCGGAGGGAGCCGAGATGGGCGCGGCTCCTCCTGACGTCCTCGCCGCTTCCGATGTCGCTCCTCCACCGGAGCGGGCCGACCAGCGAGCCGACGCCCCTGAGCGAAGCCCTCCGGGCGGCCTCGAGGGTGGGGCCGAGTCCGGTCACTGCGACAGAACGGGAGGAGCCGATGAGACTGGCGCCCCCCTCCAGGCGGACGTCCATGGGGAAGACCCTCACGTTGGCCGCGCCTCGGGCCAGCGCGTAGGCCCCACCGAGGTCGAGCTCGTCCCCACCGTGCGGCTGGGCCCCTCTTGTGCCGTAGGAGAGGGGGACTGCGCAGGTCACGACAGAAGCCTGCCTCCTGAAGTTGATGCCCTTGAGCTTCCCTTCCAGGATGCGGAAGCAGACGTCGACCAGGTCGTCCGCGAGCGTGGCGTACAGGTTGATCGATTCCGTGTTCCCGCCTCTGCTGTTCCGCTCGAGGACCTTGAAGCCGCTCCCGGTATGCATGAGGGCGTCGTACAGGACGATTCCTCTGAGGCCCGGGTCGGACCCCCTTCCTTTCCACTTCCTGAAAGCCCGCTCTTCGGAGGCGACTACGGAGTCCCAATCGGACCTTCGCAGGAATGGGAGGAAGGGCTCTGGACCTCTGTAGCTCCCCATCCCTCCGGTGAGGCTCCCCCTGTCCGCGTCCAGGCTCCTCTTGTAGTCCCGGGTCAGCGGGGCCGGGACGAAATGCTTCCCGTCGCTGAAGCCGTGGAACGAGGATTCTTCGCCTTCGACCTTCTCCTCGACGACGACCCTCCCTTTCGAGAGCAGGTTGAGAAAGAAGGTGGCCATCCCCTCCTCTGTGAAGTCGCTCCCCCAGACGCCGACCCCCGCGCCTCTGGCGGGCATGTCGGGCTTGATCACGGGCCGGGCGATGTCTGAAACGAATTCCCTCAGGTCGGACAGGGCGGCGTCCTTGTCGCGATATCTTGCCGGGTCGAAGACCTTGTAGCGCGGGTTTGCGTCGCTGAAGATTTCGTCGAAGAGAAACCTCTGGTCAGCCTTGCTCCTTTCCACCGCGTACTTCTTGGTCACGCAGACCATCGGGATCCCGGTCTCACCCTCGATGGTGTCGCGGCCCCCAGCGATCACGAAATCCTCCGTGTCTGTGAGTCCGAAGGCGATCTTGTCTCTGTGCTTGGAGGCGAACCTCGCGACGTCCCTGACGTTGAGGTCCGGGACCACGCTGTGGGACTCCGACCTCTCCAGGTTGAACGGGTTGGCCTGCTTCTCCACGACGTAGAACCGGGGGGCATACTTGCTGCTCCTGAGGAAGGTGTCTATCATCGCGGACCCGCTGAGGCACTTTGAGACTACCAGCACTCCTACCTTGTCCAATGGGGCGCCGTTCGCGCAAGAGCGGCATTATTCAGTTCTTGCAGCGAGCCACCCACCTTCGGCGTGGCGGGGTTGGAAAGACATGTCGTCGTCCTTCAGAACATTGTCTGAAAATCTGAATAGCCAAAGAGCAGCGCTCTATGCTGAACGAGAGATGCGAAGAAGAAGCCAACTGCTTCTTGGCATATTGTTAGGCGTGATTGTGGGAGTCGCCGTCGCCGTTCCACTGATATCCGCTCCGCTTTGTGGTGGCTACAACATGTTGTGCATCCCTGATAGACACCAGTCGCTGACCAGATACCTCTTCGGCCTCGGAGGGGAGAGTTCCTTCGGATGGCCTATGTTTCAGCACTACGCCTTCTACTGGTGAGAACGGCCCTACAGCGTCAACTGGGCGGTTCGAGTAAGGGAAACAATGCTCTATCGATGGTTTGGCTCCAGTTACTTGGGGCCAAACTCGGGACGGGAGGCCAATTCCACGCGATTGACCTCTAGTCGTAAACCGCGGAGCCACGCGAAGAGGAAGGTATGCGTCAAAGAACAGTATGCGAGATTCTCTTTAGCCGTAGATTGTATACGCAACCGCTCCAACATCGTTCTTCACTCCAGATTGCGGCGAGTAGAACGCGTAATTTACGCCTCCCACCGTGGCTCTTCCAGAGTGTATGCCGACTATCCCTCTCCCATACCCGCTCACCTCGATGAACACGGGCGCACCACTGTCGCCACTTGCCGAGTTATAGGTGGCTAATGTCTGACAGTACAGCGTACCTCCGAAATAGCCAGAGAGGTCCATACAGACATAAGAAACAGTCCCCGTTTGTATGTCTGAAGCAAGACCGGACAATTCTATTGAGTTACCCACAGCTGCATCCTCATAGAAACTAATCGAGTACCCAATGTTGCTGACATAAACTTGTGGTTTGACATTTGAGTAAGGTACCCAGGCTACATCAGCATCGATTCCACCATAACTCGAAACGGTACCCGTTGAACAGGGTGGATTCGAACAGGATGTATCGGGTTGGTAGATCGTTAATCCGACAGGCGTTTTTGCTTCAGTCGTACAAGCGGTGTTAGCCCCAAGGTGTCCCGAAACGACGTAACCTTTCGTGCTTCCTACCTCCGCTGTATAACCCAGAGTCGAAGTGATCTGGCAGCTTGTCTGTGGATAGTCCCTGGCTTGAACTCCACTTATGATGGGCCGCCACTCGCTTGTCCTGCTGTCGAGGCTCAAACCGCCCCAAATTGCAAATTTCAGGGGGACGCCCGTCGCAAAAGAGTTCAGACTCTTGCCTGCTGAATCGACCTTGCCCTCAATCGCTTGCACTACGCTGCTGTTCAACGTTGCTCTGGGACTTACCATGAGCCAGAAGTACCCGTCGGCACCGGCGCCATGTGCTAGAACTACCGTTCCCCAATATGGGACTGCCGCCCCTCTTAGCTCATGAGCCAGCAAAGTTAGGTCGGACAGGTATGATGACTCGGCTGTTGCGTCGGGAAAGGTAGGGACTGTACCCACCTTGAGAATGTACGGGGCGAGTTGACCTTCTGGGACAAGTGTTGGTTTCAAAGGTGGCACTTGGGGCGAAGCGAAGCTCACTGGCAGGGGGAACAGAAAAGCAAACAGGAGTAAACATACAATGAATGGGCTCAATCTGATTCCCAAGCCCCGATAGAAGGGTTTCATTTCGATTGGTTAGAATAAACAACAATAATATATATAAGTCTTGTGTGATTACTCACGCCTGGTGCTATGAAGCTAGCTGGACAGGGGTTAGTTCGCGTAAGGTCTGAGGGTTCATCACAAGAGCTAAATTCGGACCGTGTGCTATAGCATTGAGCTTGAGAAGGAAGAGAGCGGCTTTGGGATTCGGAATAGGCGTTATACTCTCACTCACCTTCCTAGTGCCCGTCATTCCCATGTGGATACTAGTTCCTAATCAGTGTGCCACTTCACCCACATGTGCGACGCCAATCCTCCACTCTTGGGGGCTTGGATCGATATCCTACTATTTCTTGGGATATGGGGAAACAGTCCGCAACGGGACGTACGATTTCACGATAGGTCGATAGCCCCAAACCAAGAAGTGCCCAGCCAGTCAAAAAATGGGATGATGTTTGAAAGATTGCGAAGCAACTGCAGAAGAACTACCCAACCATCTGATTTCTTGACAGCACCAAAAGAACGAACTTCCCTTACATAACGTCCCGGATAAGACCCGTATTCCACATCGTGCCCTTTTGTCAAATGCAGCCGGGCACTAGTCGTCGTGCGTGATGGTGCTCCCGCCACTGAAACTAGGTTCGAGTTTCGGAATTTTGATGGAGCCTAGAAGTGTAGGCTCTATCCCGCTCTATCGATGGTTTGGCTCTTCATCGGATGCCTCAGACGGCTCTTCCCGAAACCCCTTCATCTAGAGCAGGTTACTCGGCGGCGCTTCGGGATTTAGGCGTTCCGTCTGGCCTTCGGAGCGAGGCGCGCCTTTGAAATCTGCAGGTACCCCGAGTCCCCGCGCCAGTGCGTGGCCGATTCCAGGACTTCGACCCTGCTCTTGAAGAGAGGGCAGTCGAGGACGAAGGTCTCCCCCTCCCCGCCTTCCAGGCCGACGTGGAACCTGAACTTCCTGCCGAGCGCCACGAGTTCGTCCACCGCGCCCTCGTCCAGGATCCTGCCCAGCCAGCTCTGATCGAGACCGAGCGCAGACACGCTCACCATCAGCACGACGAACCCGTCCCTGACCAGCCTGCGGAGGTGGCCCTCGGGGTCCGACCCCCAGAGCGGAGAGACGCAGCCGAGCCCCAGGCTCTTGCAGACCTTCTCCACCCTGCTCTTCTGGTAGACGCTGGCGAGCGCGCCTGTGTAGACACCCTCGAGCCCGAACCTCTCCTTGGCCCCGGCAAGGGCCCGCTCGAGGTCGCCCAGCTCCTCCTCCTTGACCCCTTCCGTCGTGGCCGTGACCTGGGGGACGCCCATCGCCTGCGCCTGCAGGCGGGTCCATTCGACGTTCGGGAAGTGGAACATGTAGGACGCTTCTGACTTCGGGAACAGGGTGACCACGCAGGTGAGTTCGTCCTTCTTCGTGGCGAGCCAGGCGGCATAGGTGCTGTCCTTGCCCCCGGAGAAGAGCGCCGCTACCCTCGTCTCAACCCACCTAGGGTCGGTCCCGTCTCGAGGTGTTAAATAGACGAAGCCGGGTCGCCGCTTCGATGCTAGACTCGCTGAGAGAGGGCCTGCAGGCTGCAGTCAAGAAGCTCGTCGGAGCCGACTTGCGCAGAAACCGTGTGTGGGGTTCACTGCTCCTCCGTCGGGAATGACTCGACTTGCGTTGGGTATCATTACTTGCTTTTTCCGACCTTGGTGACGGTTTCAACCCACCTATGACGGCAGTTCTCGCATTCGAAGGCCACTTCAAACGAGTCTCGCTCGATAGGAATATCTTCATACGTGACTTTGGCCACGTTCATGCCGTATCCTCTCGGGTCAGCGGCCTTGACGACAAAAGTGCGAGGGATTCGCTCCGTTCCGCCCTCTGATTTCACGAGTTTCGTGCCCCGTGATTTTACCGCGAAGCGGTGACCACAACTCGGGCATCTACGCATGAACTCCCTCAACTTGATTTAGGTTACCTGCCAAGTACTTGGGGCTTTGCTAACATTGCATATCGCCGGTGGAATTCCAAGGAAACCTTCGTCTGGGGTATCAGAAACTCCAAACATCAAGGGTCAACAGTTGGGGGTTGGGCAAACGTGACCTATACCTGTGCTCACAAAACTCTGAACGACGGTCACCTTAATCTGATTTACCGAATCTGGATTGTAGTAAATGACATAATAGCGGCCGGGATTCAGGTGGACATCCAGAGTTCCGTTCATCACTCCTTTGAGGACAAAATAGGGTGGGCACAGTTGGGGGCATACCTCGGGCTGGGGCGTCGTGTAAAGCGGGAAGTTGTCATACCCCGAGGCTGACAAGACATAAACTGAGATGTTTCCATCAGCCGTGAATTTCCCGGATATCGTTCCGTTCGTAGACAATAAGAATTCGACCCCGGTGGCGGTCCGAGGACGGACATCGGTAACGTTTCCTGTTTGCAAGATGGTGTATCCCATCGCGGAGGTAGACGATTGATCTTGATGGTTTCCTCCCGAAATCACTGACAGAGCTAGAACCACGACTAGAACAAATATCACTGCGCCGGCGACCAGCAACCTCTTCATTCTCGGGCCTGCCAAGCCGCTCCCATTCTTGGGAGACACCATGGTCATCGCTCGTTCCAATCCCATCGCTCGAACTCCGACCTATGGAGTCGGGCTCTGCGGTCCGCTACACGAAGGGTCAGGAGCCATATCCGTGACAGATGCGTAGGCGTAGTTCACGCCTGAGGTTTGCGGATACGCTCCATCCCATGTAATCATGACGTCCTTCGAATTGTCCTGATTTATTAGGCCGGAGTCCCAGCTTTGGCCGGTTGTCAGGTTGACCACCGGACCAAAGGCCCAGGCTCCGTTCCAATACGCGGCAGCCTGTGCGTAACTGTCAGGCCCGTATGGGTGTATCATCTTTCCATAGAATTCCTCCTGAATGGCAAAGGAATCGCCTGTGACTTCGACCCAAGCGTAAGCTCCGCCATCAGAAGTGGTCTGACAAGACGCCACTGTTAGGCTGGCGTGAGCTTTCAGAGGCACAATCGAAAAGCTTGTCATCGGAAACAGGAAAAGCAACGCACCTGCGAACTTTTTCGGTGCCATTGCGGGCTCAGAAATGACTTGGACATAATAAACTGAACTGACATCAGAGAAATCTTGTGATGCGTGAGAAACGATTTCCTCTCCAGGAGATTACACAATAGAATTTATCTAGTATTGTGTAAATGCTTGGGCTTGTGGGCGGTCAGGGAGTTCGCCATGATGATCTGCAATTGAAAGAATACGCGTCCCTGAGCGGTCGCATTCATCAGCTGTGTCAAGATTTCAAGAAGGAATCCAAGCCCGCGCTTTCGAGAGAATCTATATCGGAGACCGATAATAGAATTTCCCGGACGATACTGACGATGTGGATTATCGACATCATTCTTTTCCTCTCCGTTCGATCCTCTTCTCGTTTCGAAGAGATTCGGAAAGAGCTACCCGGGATAAGCGGCAAAGTCCTTTCGCGCAAACTCACGCTCTTGGAAGGGAAGGGATTGATAACTAGACATGTGACAGGTTCGAAGCCAGCGAGGGTAGACTACCAACTCTCCTCAAGAGGTGTAGTCCTAGCGGAGTTGCTTGAGCCAACTATGATGTACCTTCGGCTCATCGAAGACTCCGTCAAACCTTGTGCTAAATGAGACGTCGTAACCGCGCCTAGGGTTCATTGCGCGTCCTCTGGCACCACCTGGCAAATGCCCTCTGGTGGTATTCCCAGAAGAAGCCTGGCTCTAATGACCTTCTCTTCCAACCTCTTTCGCGGTTTCGCGATTTCCGCCCTGCAACGCGCTATCTGATTCCTCTTGTTCCGGGTTCTGATGTAAGGTTCTGTGTTCCGTATCACCTTCGCCAATCCGTCGGCCCCCATGTCACCAGCGCAAAACCGTGGCAGAGCTTCGAGGAATCCCGCGGGTTTGCATGCTTGGTCGGCACCACGGAGCATTCGACCCCGTTCGCGCGCAAGAAAGCGCAGATCCCGGCAAGTGGTAGTTTCTCCTTCTGGTAAATGCTCACGCGGTATGTGCTGTGTGATGCGTTAGCCTCGAAGCACCCTTCCGTGTCTATCCAGGCAGCGACCAATGCCCAGTCCCACGTAGCCCCCAACCTTGGTTCGGCCTCCGTCAGGACCATCTCTTTCTTGACGATGGCGCTTATGCCGATCTTGTACGTCTCCCCGTGCAAGAACCTTCCCCGCCATCTTTCTGGGACTTCGACGAGCACGTGCTGATTCGATTCTGTCTGCTGATGCTCCACTTCGAAGTCGCAGATCCCGATTATGGTCCCTCGAATGAGGTAGGTCGGCCCTACCTCGAAGTGAAATCCCGCCTTCGATTCGAAGGTCGGCAGCCAGAAGTCGAAGCGATAACGAACCCTCGTCCCCCTAACCCTGTAAACCCTCCCCACCAACGAAGCGGGCCCATGGAACGCCCCTTTTGGCCCGCTTACCGGAGGGTTCAACAACTGGCCCAGTCTCCACCAGTTGAATCCGGGCTTGGCCCTGCTCACCAGCTGTTCCAGCTCGGGGCTCATGGTTGCCTCTTTGACAGAGCTGAACTTGATTGTGTACAGCTGATTGGGCACGAACGTGCTTTGATGCTCTCTTGGCACGTGGAGGGCAGGGGCCAGAGTCCCCGACAAGATGCTGGCTGACCGAGCTCTTGAGGACGTCGGCAGGCACGGCTGGGTCACCGTTCCTCCTGAGGCGGCAGAACTCGCCGGGTGGCTACACGGCCTGAATCAGGAAGGGGATTCCCGTCTCCGTAACATCTACGAGTCGATGGAAGATATGTCCGATGAGCGGTGGGCCGCGGTCCTCAACCCCTCCGGAAGCGAAGTTAGGCGCATCTTGGACGTGCTCGCCGCCTCAGGTGGGCTTGACAAGACCGTTTGGTTCAGGGAACTCGGCCGCCCGGCAATTCCATACGTCCTTCCAGGCAAGGCACCCTTCAAAGAGCAAAGGTGCGGCCAATGCGCGTTCTACGCCCCAGCGAAGCGGAGATGCGTGGTGTGGTGGCTGGCGAACAAGCGCGGGAGATTCGTCCAGGAGCGGTCGAAGTGGCCAGGTTCAATCACGGAGTTCGAATTGCACAAGATGAAACATGCGTATCACATCGGGCCGCATTCCTCTGCCTGCCTCAGGTTCTTGGACAAGAAGAGGGACCACCTAAAGCCTGCAATCCCTAGGCTGTGCGAAATCTGCAGGAAGACCGTACGGCCTACAGGCAAGTCCGCAAGGTGCCGCAACTGTGGGACCCTGTATGAGAACTGGCACGGGAAGGTGAAGGTCCAGACAGCTTACCAACACAGATTCAACATGATCTATCATGAAGTTACCGGGGGTGACTCGAAGGCAGACCTCGACGTGTGGAAGTCCAAGGTCAAGGAAGACCTTCAGGACAAGAGAGTCGTGTTCGGAATCGATGACGACCTTGAAGATGCCTTGGCGGAGGAGCATCTGGAGCCAGAGCCGAAACTCCATTGGAAACGGCCAGCCTATGACGAAACCCTTCAGCAACGGGTCAATACGCTGGCACGGAATACGGATATTGCGAGGCAACTCTCTATCGCGATGGCGCAAAGCGCCCTGAACGCGACCCGTAGGATTGCAAAGTTTGCCAAGGTGTACCAAGGCGACGCCAGCTCTCTCACTGCGAAGCAGGAGAGATACCTGGCTCTGATGAGTGGCGCCAATCCTGCCAAGCTGCTTCCGTACGAGGCGTTGGTGATGAAACAGTACTGGATTTGCTATGGGCTCGCCCTCAGAGAAGCTGTAGAATGGGTCGGTCCAAGAAAGAGATCGAGGTTTGTCCCCGAGTCCGTGGAGAGTCCAGCAGGAAGAGCCAGGGGATACTCACCGGTAGATGCGGCGATAAACTATCTCCATCAGAGGCGTCGGGGACGTGCGGAGCAGATTAACATGGAAGTGGGTTTCCATGGAACTTGTGACGGGTTCCTACACAAGAGAGCCAGTGGATCCAAGAAGACTGGTTTGATTTTCGACATGATTGATCCCTTCAAGTTCGCGGACAGAGAAGAGCTCCTGCTCGTGGTGCTCAATCGAGGTTTGACCTGGAGAGACTTCAAGATAGAGGCGGACAGGAGGGGGTCGAACTTCTACTACCCAGCGAACGCAGCCACGGCGAAGTTGGACCAGGCTGGGAAAGATGCAGATGGCCTTCTGGTGAGCTATAGGGGGCGGAATATCCACCTTGCTGAGGCATACCGTGAGTTTGCGTCACGTCTGTTGGAGGTCTCAATGACATCTAAATCCGTGCCTTCGCCGGGAGATATGTTCGTCTTTCAGATGGACTAGCCTGGCAATTCGTATCGGCTAACCCTATTAAACAACCGAGAATCCTGATGACCCTAGGATACATCTGATGTTAGATTCACTCCGTGAAGGGCTCCAGAATGCAATATCCAAGGTGCTGAAGTCGAACGTGGTGGACGAGAAGGTCACCAAGGAGTTCGTCCGCGACCTGCAGAGGGCGCTCATCCAGTCTGACGTCAACGTCAGGATAGCCCTCGAGGTGACGGAGAGGGTCCAGAAGAGGGCCCTAGAGGAGAAGCCGCCGGGCGGCGTAACGAAGAAGGACCAGATAGTCTCCATCCTCTACGAGGAGCTCGCCAGGCTTCTGGGCGGCCAGGGAGGCCTGCAGCTGGGCAAGGACAGGACGAACGTGCTCGTGATGCTCGGGGTCCAGGGGTCGGGGAAGACCACGACGACCGCGAAGCTGGCCCGCCTCTACTCCAAGCGCGGGTTCAAGGTGGGGGTCGTAGCGGCGGACACGTTCCGACCGGGCGCTGTGGCTCAGCTGAAGACCCTGGTCGCGTCGTCGGGGGTGGAAGTGTACAGCGACGAGAAAGAGAAGGACTCTGTGAAGATAGCCAAGGAAGGCAGGAAGCGGTTCGAAGGCTCCAAGAACCTGGTGATAATAGACACCGCAGGGAGGCACAAGGAGGAGAAGGGGCTCCTCCAGGAGATGAAGGAGGTCGTGAACGGCGTGAAGCCCGACGCCACTGTGCTTGTGATCGACGGGACCATCGGTCAGCAGTGCTACAACCAGGCTCTCGCCTTCCACCAGGCCGCCCCTGTGGGCGGGATCATAGTGACGAAGCTCGACGGAGCGGCGAAGGGGGGAGGGGCGCTGGCCGCGTCAGCCGCCACCGGGGCCAAGATATTCTTCATCGGCACAGGCGAGAGGATAGACGACCTCGAGGAGTTCGCCCCCACCAGGTTCGTGGGCCGCCTCCTCGGCATGGGGGACCTGAAGGCCCTCATGGAGATGGTGAAGGACGCGGAGGTCGTGGTCGACGAGAAGATGACCCAGCGCATGATGTCTGGCAAGATGACGATGAACGATCTGCTCGCGCAGTTCGAGCAGATGAAGAAGTTCGGGTCTCTGAGGAAGGTCCTGGAGCACATCCCAGGGTTCTCCGGCCAGGTCGACGCGAAGGAGCTCGACAAGGCCGAGGACAGGGTCAGGGTCTACAAGTCGATCATCCAGTCCATGACTGGAGATGAGAAGGAGAACCCGGAGAGCATCAACGCGTCCAGGCTCAGGCGCATCGCGAAGGGGTCGGGGCGGGGCGAGAAGGACGTGCGGGAGCTTCTGACGAGGTACAAGCAGATGAAGACGCTGGTGAAGACCAGCAAGGGCCGCGAGCTCAGGCAGATGATGCGGCGCCTGGGTGACCAGTAGGGTGCCGGCCGCCGCACAGGCATACAGGCTGTGCAGCAGGTGCGCCGAGCGCCAGGAAGGGGGGGATTCGGCCTTCGAGGTCGTCTCAGGGCCGGAGTGCTTCGTCTGCGAAGGGATGACGGACAGCCTCGGGAACATGGCAGGCCTGGCCGCGAGCCGGGCGAGGCGCTACCACTTCCAGACGTTCGCCGTGGGGGTCACGGTCCCCGACGGCGTCCAGGAGAGGGAGGACGAGATGAGGTCGAATCTGCGCCTGAAGGGGAGGGAGACCATCAAGTCGCAGGCAGGGAGGCTGATCGCGGCCGAG
>DAIDAO010000016.1 GCA_027310575.1 bacterium
CACGTTTGGCCTTGCTCCGCACGGGTCAGCCGTTTCATCCCGCGTCCCACCGACCTCAAGGTCGCCCCATCATCGCTCTTGATGGGCCGGGTCCCGTTTCTGTTCTGGAGCCGACCATCTCTGGTCGCGCCTCCTGGCGCCGTGCGTCCTGCTGCGAGGGAGGAACTTCCCCAGGAGATCCCCGTGGCCCGTCCACCGGCTCGCGTCGAGAGGGACCGGCGGAGCCGGCCGTTTAAACGCTTTCTTGGAAGTACTGCGCGAAGTACTCCTTCTCAGCCTGGAGGACCTTCCCTTCGGTGCGCGACCTGCGGTACGCCTCGAGCGGCTCCTGGTTCAGGGTGAGGAAAGTCGGGCCCCATTTGTAAATGTCGAGGTATCTCTTGGCCTCGTCAACGTCTCCCAGTATGTACATGGTCGCGGCCACGGCCTCCAGGGAGCTCAGCACTCCGGGTCTCGAGTAGTTGGTGGGGTTGGCCGCAAGCAGCGTCGGGAGCCTCCTGTGCTTCCCGCCGAGCCTCCTGAAGAACACCTCCTGAGCCAGGTTCCACGACGCGTCCACCACGAGCACGGATTTTGCCACCCTGTCGGGAGGCGAGAGGACCCTGTGCGCCCAGGGGTTGAGGACTATGATCTTGTCCGAGGCGTGGAACTTCCTGCTGACCCCCTTCGCCAGGTCCATGTTGATCATCTTCCGGGCGGTGCACTTCGTGGGGTCGTCCTGCCCCATCTCCAGCGCGAAGACCCCCAACACCGCCTCTCAGCTCTTGGGGAGCCTCGCGAGTGTCTCTTATGGTGATGTCGGTTGCGGGCCAACGAGTAGCAACGGTTATTACCGCATGCCTAGATAGAAGAGGGAGAGGCAGGTGCATAGAAATCCCTCAAGCTTTCGTGCTTGTTAACGCCGACCTCGGGGCTGAAGAGGACCTTCTGAAGAAGCTCAGGGAGATCCCCAACGTCAAGGAAGTCTACGTAGTCTACGGCGTCTACGACATCGTCGCCAGGGTGGAGGCAGACACCATGGAGAAGGTCAAGGAGACCATCACCTGGCACATACGCAGACTCGACAAGGTGAGGAGCACCCTCACCATGATCGTGGTCGAAGCGTAGACCCGGCGCCTTCCCACGTTAAAATAATCCGGCGAGACCAGACGATTCCATGCGGTTCCTGGTGGGGATCGACGACACAGACTCTTCCCGCGGGTACTGCACGACCTACCTCGCCTACCGCGCCGCCGCCGACCTCAGGCCCGAGATCACAGTCGTCCATTACCCCGCCCTCGTGAGGCTCAACCCCAACATCCCCTTCAAGACGCGGGGGAACGCCGCGGTCCGTCTCGAGGTCGAGGCGCCCGACGCGGACACGGCGTTCGAAGCGATCTCCAGGAAGGTCGAAGAGCTCTCCGACGTGGGAGGTGGAGCAAACTCGGGGATGGTCCTCCTCGAAGTCCCTTCTGCCGCGCGCAGACTCGAACCGCTCTACCTCGATGCCCTCACTGGGGTGGTCAGTCCGCACAGGGTCAGGCGGCTCCTCAAGACCATGGGGGCGAGGTCGTTCGAGCTCGGCAACGGCATGGGGGTGGTGGGCGCAGCGGCCTGCCTCGGTTTCAACGAGCGCTCCGACCATACCTACGAGCTGATCGCCTACAGGCGGAAGGAGCTCTGGGGGACGAAGCGCTCCCTGGACAGCGGCTCGGTGAGGGAGATGGACGCAGAGACGTTCCCGCGCACGTTCAACAACTACGACTACCAGAAGCGCAAGGTCCTGATAGCCCCGCACGGCCCGGACCCGGTGTTCCTAGGCGTGAGGGGGGACTCCCCGAAGAGCGTCCTGGAGGCGTTCGCAGCTCTGAGATACGACGAGCAGCTGGCCGGGCACATGATCTACGTGTCGAACCAGCACACTGACGCCCACCTGCAGGACAGGCTGCGATGGAAGGCGTTCTCCTCCGGGTGGATCGAAGGCACGGTCAGGGAGGTCGGCATTGGAGCTGGCGGGCACGTGTACCTCACGCTGAAGGCTGGAGGGAAGGTCAGGATGGCGGCGGCCTACGAGCCGACCGGGGACCTCAGAAGGACGGCCAGGCTGCTCCGGCGGGGCGACAGGGTCCGGGCCTTCGGCGGGGTCAGGAGGAGCACCCCCCTCCACCCGGCCGTGCTCAACATGGAGAAGTTCGAGCTGCTCTCCGCGGGCCGCGGTCAGAGCCGCCTCCCCAAGGGGACTTACATCTCCTCCCCTCGCGCCAACAGGCACCTTACGAAGCCGCTGATCAGATACGGGATGGAGAGCTCCGGAACCGGGACGCCAGTCGACAGGTGGCTCGAATCTGCGCCTAGATTGCAGCCAGTCCCTGCTTGAAGTCGGCTACCAGGTCCTCCGGGTCCTCTATGCCGACCGACACCCTGACCAGGGTCTCTGGGATGCCTGTCTCCTCCCTCTCCTTGGCTGACATCTGGGTGTGCGTCATGTTGTAGGGCTGCGACACCAGCGTCTCCACCCCGCCCAGGCTCGCGGCCAGGGTGGCGACCCTGACCGACTCTGTGAACTTCATCGCGTCCCTCGTCCTCCCCTTGATCACGAAGCTCATCATCCCGCCGAACCCCTTCATCTGCTTCTTCGCAAGCTGGTGCTGGGGGTGGCTCTTCAGGCCGGGGTAGTGCACGGCTTCCACCCTTCTGTGCGTCGAGAGGAACTCCGCCAGGACCATCGCGTTGGAGTTCTGCTGCTTCACGCGGACTGCCATGGTCTTCATCCCACGGAGGATCAGCCAGCCGGGGAGCGGGTCGAGCGTCCCGCCGAGGTCCCTCCTCATCATCTTGATCCTGTGGGTGTTCTCCCTGCTCGCGACCGCTGCGCCCGCGATGAGGTCCGCGTGCCCGTTCAGATACTTGGTCGCG
>DAIDAO010000032.1 GCA_027310575.1 bacterium
ACCATAGGCGTGGTGGTCGTCGGCTTCGTAGCGTTCGCGGTCCTCTCGGCCATGGGCGCCCTGACGCTGTCCATCCTGGGGGTGTCCCTGTCAGACTGGGTCGTGGTGGCGCTCGCCTTCGCCTGGCTCGCCTCGATGGCCAGCCTGCTGGTGATGCGGGCCTCGTTCACGTACGTGCTCCGCCACAGCTCCGTGGAGATCGACCATGGGATAGTCAGCAAGAGGTCCCTCGTGGTCTCGCCTTCGGCGTTCTCCGAGCTTGAGGTCGACCAGGGGGTCATCGGGAGGATGCTGAACTACGGGAGCCTCGAAGTGCGCTCGCAGGGGGGGCAGCAGCTGAACTTCATGCTGATACGCGACCCGAGGGCGGTCTCGGCCAAGATCAGGGGTGTGATGACAGTCCCCACGGTGAGGATCGCGAGGGACGAGCAGGCAGCGGTCCTGCCGGCGTGACGCTGGGCGCCGTCATCCTCATGGCGACTCACCCATGACGGGGCCTTCCCTCAATTTCATCCCCCTCGTCGCTTCCCAGGTCTCGGTCGCAAGGAGCGTCACAATCAGCACGTTGACTATCATCCCAGTCGCAGCGACTCCTGGAGCGAAAGTGGTCGCGAGGCCACTGGCCACCATGCCCACCACAGAGACGACTATGCCCGCAAAGACCCCCTTGATCCAGTACACTTCAGACCAAAGGAGGACACCCGAAACCACGTACATCATCCCAAGAAGCACCATGAACACGCCCACCAAGTCAAGGAACCCCTGAGCCGGTAGGCCTCCAGGAGCGAGCGCGACCAAGAAGGTCCCCTGCAGCAGGTTGGGGGCGAGCACGATCGCGAGCCCCACGGCGTCCGAAAAGACGAAGGCGACGAAGCACACGAGGGCGGCGACGACGGTCGGGCCCTTGAACAGGAGGCTCTTGCTTATGGCCTCTCTCCTCTTTTCGGTCTTGCTCTCTTCTTCATCCATACGGAGCCTATTCACGCTGAGATTGCTGAGGGGACGTTTCACTTGCTAGATATGCGTTGCCTTGGCCCGAGTCTGGCTCTTTCAGCGGCTCGGAGCCCATCGCATCCGAATGTGCATCCGGCCGCGAGCTGCCGGGTGGACGGATGCGAGACCCCCGGCTCCTGACGCTGGCCGGCCAATCGTGGCGGCCCCTAACCCTTGAACTCCACGTACAGCTCTCGCAGGACCCCGCCCAGATTCTCGACGGCGTGAGTCTCGGCCCCGTCTGCGTCCGACCAGCCGACATCCCCTTTCTCCACCCTGAACGTGTTCGACTTCCCATCTTCGGTAGTCGACCGGATCCTGCCCGCGTTCAGGGAGTAGGAGAAGCCTTTGTTGTGGGAGTGCATTGGAATCTTCTGGCCTTTCCTCATCGTGGTCATGATGACCCGGACCACGTCGTTCTCGAAGATCACCTTCGCAGAACCCGGAGCCGCCTTCAGGATGTGCTTGGCCAAGGGCTTCGTAGCCGTCTCTGTCGTCGGCATATTTCAAGATGAATGCTGCACCGGCGGCGCAGGACGCGTCTTCGGCCGCGCGCAGAAGTTCGCCGACCCCGTCGTCAGGGCAGCGCGAGAAGCCTTCACACATTGATGTACGCATCGGACTCGTAGAGGATGAGGAAGATGGCTATCGTCAGCTTGTTGTCCTCGGCGTAGATGATTCGCGGAGTGACCTTCTTCACGGAGGCGCCGCGAGCCTGCAACGCCGTGAGCACTTCGTTCAGGCTGGCCGAATCTCCCTTGTCGTCGAACCTCCCCCGACGGGACTCGAAGCTGACTATCCTAGCGAACGTGGGCACGAGCTGTCACCAGCGAACTGCCAGTTTCAGGCTAAAAAGCCGTCGCCGGTCTGTGACGGCGCGAAGGGACGACATCTGAAGAGGATCGTGGTCTACTTGTCTTGGTGTCTTCGGGCTGCGTAGAAGTGTCGTTCCCACCTGCGGAACGGCCACCCCCGTCCCGTTCAGACGCTAAGAATGCGCGTTTCGATTGCTGGAACTAAATAGCGCGGGTGGGCTTCATGGCACAATGAGAACGTCGCGGGGCATGTCGCCGCTGGGAGCCGTCCTGATAGCGGCCGCGGTCGGCCTGGTGCTCGGCTCGGTCCTGATACTCGCCCCCTCGTCTCCTCCCCCGGGTGCAACCGGGACGGTGGAAGGGGTCGTGTCGGTGGGTCCTTCACAGCCGGTCTGCCGCGTGGGGGAGCCCTGCACGGTGAACATGACAGGCTACAGCCTGGTATTCACGAAGCAGTGCTCCTCGTTGTGTCCTGCCCTCTCGAGGGCTGCGCCGCTCGCTGGTGACGGGAGCTACAGTATTGCCCTGCCTGCGGGGACGTACTCTGTGACCC
Source organism: bacterium (assembly GCA_027310575.1). Lineage (GTDB taxonomy): Archaea > Thermoproteota > Nitrososphaeria > Nitrososphaerales > Gagatemarchaeaceae > UBA183. The sequence continues at coordinate 2,362 of DAIDAO010000032.1, forward strand.
TGAGCTCCTGCCCGTGGCTCAGATGCTCGTCGGCTGTCCCCAGGACGGTGTCGGTCGATTCGGGGCAGACGACCTTCCTGAACATCACGATTGACACCGGGATAAGATAGGGTCCTTCACGACCCCGGTGGCACCACGTCGGAATCGGTCCGGCTGTCAGGTCGACGACTTGCGCCTAGGGCCTTCTCATTTCGCGGTTCACCCACCACGCCAGCGCTATCGCTGCGGGGATGCCGAGGATGACCGCGGCCCATTCCAGTATCGTGATCATGGAGCCCACCACGTAGTTCACGGTGAACGCCGAGATTGGGACGTCCCAGTTCCCGTCGAGGTATACCTTCAGTGCGAACGCGAGGCAGATGAGCAGCGAGGCCCCGCCGCCCCCTTTGGAGCGCGAGTGCCGGCCGAAGCGCAGGCCTGCCCTTTCCTCGACAGGAAGCCGCTTCCACCACCGCCATGCCGCCACTGCCGCAATAGCGACAGGGACGCCGACGAGCAGGAGCTCCCAGAAGATGGAGTACAGTATGAAGGACAGAAGGTGCCCCATCGTCCAGAGGCTGAGCACGCCGGGCACCAGTCCGGTCGACTGGGCGTCTCCGGTGAACCACCAGAAGACGTAGACAGCCCATGCGAATGCCAGGATGGCGCCAGCAGCGAACACGCCGACCGCGCCCCAGTGTCTCTTCATGAAGCTCCTCCAGTCGTAGCTCCCCTCGCCCATGCCGACTGACGCGGGCTCGAGCTAGGTAATTCTTTGCCCTCACGGGTTCGGCGTTCCTGTGGCGGGAATGTCCCGACTGCTTCAGCCGGACGCCCGCGCCAGGAAGCCTCTGGAGTCTTTGAGGTCGTTCGTCTAATGGCACGAGCTTCACGAGGCCTGAAATCACGTTCACGGTCGCCCCTCCCCGCATTGAATTGACCAACACGGGATGGCACCTTCATTAGGCGGATTCCGACTTTACGTCCAAATGGGATGGAGAAGGTCTGCCCGCACTGCGGCCACGACATCAAGGAGAGGTGGCACCAGAGGTACGGGGTGCAGAAGCTGGAGAGGGGGTCGGGAGAGATTGGAGTCCCTGTCGTGGGGAGGGTGCAGGTGCGGAGGGAGACTCTGGTGATGGTCTACGTCTGCGAGCTGACGAACCTGCCTTTCCTGGTGACGATGGGAAAGGCGAAGTAGATTGGGGTTCGCATGGAGCACAGACAGAGGAAGGATACGACAGCAGCTTTCGACGGCCTCTACAGGAATGCCTTCTGAATCGCTGCCTTCTCCCCTCTGGGCTTTAGGAGCTCGATCAGCTTCTCAGGGAACATCGCCGTCCTGGTGAGCAGGTCGGCCCTGGCGCCCGCGACCCCCGGTTGGGACTTCGACCATTCCAGATAGCCTTGGACTTCGGCCATGGTGGACGCGCTCACGAGAATCCACCCGTTGGCAGGATCGGCGAACAGCGCGGAGAGGTAGCTCGCTTCAAAGTGCGAAAGCATCGCTCGGTCTACGGCGCCCTTGACGCCGTCCCGGGCGTAGCTGTAGGACAGGTAGACTGGGATGAGCCCTGGGATGCTGCCCGCGTCCAGGCGTACAAGGGCGAAGACCGTGTTGTCCGTCCTCAGCCGGCGAACACGGTTCCTCACCGTCCTCGTCGAGAGGCCGAGCTCCTTTGACAGCTGGACGAAGCTCTTGCGCGCGTCGTTCGAGAGCGCGCGGATCATGGCCACGTCCGTCTCTGACATGCGCTCTGTCCTGCACTGCGGGAGTGCCCAT